>JAEHDI010000438.1 GCA_016880505.1 Bryobacterales bacterium
GTCCTGCCATTCCTTCGCGGCGGCGGTTCGCTCGAAGACCACGCGTCCGTCGACGCCCGCCGCGCCGAACGCGGCCGCGCGCACGCGGAAGGTCGCGTCTCCGCCGATGCCGAATCGCAAGCGGATCAGGCGGGTCTTAGGAAGCTGAAGCGGGTACTCCGCGCGCACGAAGCCAAGCGATTCGCGAAACGCCGGCGGGCGGGGACCGAGAATCATGCAGACGGCCTCGCGCTCGGCGCCGCGTTCGACGCGTGCGCCGTACTGTACCGGGCCCGCATTCTCGGAAACCTCCGCGCCCGTAATCCCAGCGAACATCTCCCCTGACGCCACTTGCGCCGATTCGCGATGCACCGGAAGCCGCCACAGACCGATCGCTCCCGCGGCGGGAACCGGGACCGGCTTCCACTCAATAGGCAGCCGGGCGCGCGGTGGATTCGGAAGCCGCGGCGTCAGCAGCAGGATGGGATGCGCCACCATCCGTTTTCCGAGGTGCTCGAATTCCGCGTACGCGTGAACCGGGTAGTCTGCATTCACGGTACCTTCCCCAATGGCGACCTCGAAGTCAAAGCTCCCCCTGCCCTTCCCGTCGATGGCGAACGGCACAGGCGTCGCAGGCTCGACCTTCCAATGATCGATGACGGCCAGCCGCAGCGTGCCGCGCAGTTCCGTGTCCCCTTCGTTCTCCATCGACACCGTCACGGTGAACGGTGCACCGGCCTGGTTCAGCGGCGCGAGGCCGCCGGCGCCATAGAGGCCCAGCGCCGGTTCGTGAATGCGGACGCGCAGCGGCCCCGCGGTGTCCACCGGGGGATAGTAGGCGTAAGCGGAAAGGGCGGCGAGCAGGACGGCCGCCGCCAGGCGGAAGAAGGGCTTTCGGATGCTGGGGTCCATATCGACGAACCAGTGTACTTCGGTTGTGGTCGCGGCTCAGAGTAACGTGGCTCGGATTGAACGACCGCCTCGACTGTCATCGAACTCCAAAACAGAGCCGCGACCGAAGGGAGCGGTAGTCACATCGGTCTACTCCTTGCCGAGCTTTCGGGTCTTCACGATGCCCGCGCCCTGCCGGAGAGTCACCCAGTGGCCGGCGGGAAGCTTGGAGAACGACTCGGCGGAACCATCTGGCCAGCGGATCTTCAGATCGGCCTTAGTCTCGCCGCCGAGCCCAAAGTGGACACGGAAGTCGCCTTGCGAGATATAAAAGCCGCCGCTGCGGACTTCATCTACCTGGCTCTTTCCGCCCGCGGTAAGCGTCAGTCGCGCCCCGACCGCGTCCCGCCCCGTTTTGGTCAGAGCCTGAATCAGAATCGAGTTGCCCTTCTCGCCGAAATTCTTTAGCAGCGACGGCGATTCGTGCATGTTGACGACCACGATCTCCTGGTCGCCGTCATTGTCCAGATCTCCGAGTGCGATACCGCGCGAGGAATGGCGCGCCAGAATCCCCGGACCACCTTGCGTGGACATGTCGAAGAACTGCCCGTCGCGGCGGTTCCAGTAGAGCAGGCGCGGCTGCTTGAAACTCTGCCCGACGTTTCGCATGTCGATGTCCGGGTACACGTGGCCGCTGACGATAAAGATGTCCTTCCACCCGTCCTGGTCAAAGTCTAGAAACGCGGTGCCCCAGTTAACGTACTCCGTATGCACCGCTAGACCTGCAGCGACGGTCACCTCCGAGAATGATCCGTTCCCCATATTCCGGTACAGGTTCGGGATATCGTCCGTGAAGTTCGTCTTGACAAGATCCAGATTGCCGTCGCGGTCATAGTCGCCCGCGGACGTACCCATGCCGGACTGTTCGTGACCGTCTTCGTTGTAGGCGATGCCGGTAAACTGCCCCACCTCCTCGAACTTGCCGTTGCGGAGATTCAGGAAGTGCAGGCTGGGCGTGGAGTCGCCGGTGACGTACACGTCGGGCCAGCCGTCGTTGTCGAAGTCGGCTGTCAGCACGGAGAGGCCCGCGGCTTTCGCGGATCCGACCCCAGACGCCTCAGTCACGTCCCTGAACTGTCCGCCACCCTCGTTGTGGTAGAGAGACATCATCTCGGGCGGCAGACCCATGGGCCCGCAAACCACTGGGAAACCCTTCCAGACGCAGCTACCCGGCTCCCCCGGCTTTGCCACTTTCGAGGGATCGAAGGCGAGGTAGTGGGCGACGAAAAGGTCGAGGTTGCCATCGCGGTCGTAGTCGAGAAAGGCGCAGCCGGTTCCCCACCGGCGGCTTGTTGAGGCGAGGCCGCGCTCCTTTGTCTCGTCGCGAAACGTACCGTTGCCTTGATTCCGATAGAGGACGTTGTGGCCCCAGTAGCCGATGTAGAGGTCGGTGAAACCGTCGTTGTCGATGTCGCCCGCGCATACGCCCTGGCCCCAGTCGGTATGGGCGATTCCCGATTTCGCGGTCACGTCTTCGAAGCGGAGG
This sequence comes from Bryobacterales bacterium, assembly GCA_016880505.1. GTDB lineage: Bacteria > Acidobacteriota > Terriglobia > Bryobacterales > Bryobacteraceae > JAEHDI01. The sequence continues at coordinate 2,417 of JAEHDI010000438.1, forward strand.
CCGCCGAGGTTCCGGTACAGATGGTGCGTGGGCCGAGCGTTCGGGTCGTGGTCAAACCTGTCGCCGTTGACAAAGAACAGATCCATCAGCCCGTCGTTGTCGAAATCGAAGATGGCCACGCCGGTGCCGGTATTCTCGACGATATATGCCTGCTGCTTGTCCGAGCCGGAGACGTTGATGCCGTTCAGCCCCGCCTTGGCCCCCAGGTCCTCGTAGCGCACTTGGGGCGCCTTCATGCCCGGAGGAAGCGGCCGCGCGGGCTGCGCTGTGCGCCCGCCACCCATCATCTGCGTGAACACCGGCAGAGCCAGGATAACGACGAGACCAATCGCGAGACTCGCCGCATGCACGCCCCTCATCGACTGGCGCCTCCGGACGGCTTCGCTTCCGGTTCTTTCACCGTCAGGATCTGGTCGGCTTTAACGTTCTCCAGCGTCTGCACCGTCCCGTTCGGCCATGTCAGTTCAACAAGTTTGACGGCCGCGTCCTTGCCTAGACCAAAGTGAACGCGCTTATCGTTGGAAGACTGGTAACTCCCGCACGGCGACACGATGCTGTGCTGCTCCAACCCCGATTCCGAGACGATCCGCACTCGGGTTCCGATCCCGTCGCGATTGCTCACCGTCCCGACTGCGTTGACGATCAGCCAGTGATTCCCGTTCCCGCCTTGGTTTCGAAGAATGACCGCCGGTCCGTTCAGCACGTTGACGGCGATGTCGGGCCAGCCGTCGTTGTCGAGGTCGCCAAAGGCGGCGCCACGCGATGCTCGCGGAGTTTCGAACGCGGTTCCGCGGCCCTTGGAGACATCCTCGAACTTACCCCGAACGTTCCGCAGCAACATCATCGGCTCCAGGTACTTCGTCGACGGCCGCGTGTATTCGATGGTGTCCATCACGTGTCCCTGCGCTACGAACAGATCCTTCCAACCGTCGTTGTCGAAGTCGATGAACTTCAGCCCCCACCCTGAGTGGAGATTGGACATAAGTCCTATGCCGGTCGGCTCGGAGACGTAGGTGAAGCTTCCCTTTTGATTGCGGAAGAGGGAGTAGCGTTCGTTGGCGAGGGCGCCAACAAAAACATCCGGCCAGCCATCGTTGTTGAAGTCATTGAAGTCGACTCCCATGCCGGAGAAAGTTCCCCCGTCTTCGTTGTAAGCGAGACCGTTCAGCAGCGCGACCTCTTCGAACGTGCCGTCGCCGTTATTCTTGAAAAGCTGCTGGGCGACGTTGTCGTTGGCGGCGAGCAGGTCAGGCCAGCCGTCATGGTTGTAATCGTTGAACGCGCAGCCGAGCCCGTAGCCCGGTGCGGCGCCAACGCCCGACTCCTTCGACACGTCTTTGAACGTCCCGTCCCGGTTGTTGTGGTAGAGGAGATGGGTGATTGTCTTGAATGACTCTGGATGACAGTAGCCGCGCTGCTCGGGTGGGCCGCAGAACGGGTTGTTGTCGAAGTCCCACTGGAGGTAGCGGGTCACGAACAGGTCGGGCCAGCCGTCGCGGTCGTAGTCAACGAAGCAGGCACTGGAGGACCAGCCGCCGCCGGCCACTCCCGCTTTCTGTGTCACGTCCGTGAACGTACCGTCGCCGTTGTTGTGGTACAGGATGTTCGGACCGAAGTTCGTGATGAAGAGGTCGGGCTTTCCATCGTTGTCGTAGTCGCCGGCCGCGACTCCCATGCCGTAAGAATGGCCCTGAACCCCCGCCTTTTCAGTTACGTCCGTAAACGTTCCATCCCGATTGTTGCGATAGAGCCGATTCCAGTACTTCGGATCGGATTTGTCGGGGATCTTTCCTGTTGGCATCGGATCCTGAAGTGCCGCGCCGTTAACGAGGAAAAGATCCATCCATCCGTCGCCGTCGTAGTCGAACATGGCGACGCCGCCAACCATCGTTTCGATGAGGTACTTCCGCGAGGTTGGACTGCCCTGGCAGAAGAAACCAATCTTTGATTCTTTCGTGACGTCACGGTACACGGGCAGAGAGGACGCGCTGTCGCCCTGCGCGGCCGCAAACGGGACCAGACAGACAAGACCCACGAACGAACCAAGAAGCGTTCGACCACTCCTCATCGCGAGCTGTCACCCACGTTACCAGATTAGCTGAATGAACTTCGGCGGCGTCGCGCGAACATGGACGGGCGCTCGTTTGCCTCTCTCGGTCGATGTACGCGCATTGTCCCGTGTCACCGTCCTTCAGTAATATGAAACTGACGGGGCGATGACGCGGCGCAAACTGCTCTCTCTGGCGGCGCTCTCTGGGGCGTGGGCACAGGCACAGGAATTCGGCGGGATGGCTTCGCGGGGCGTGAAGCCGCTGCCCCGGCCCAAGCCGTCGGGCTTGCCGTTTCACTGCCGCCTCACCGACGTCGCCGCCCAGGCGGGTCTCAAGGATCCTGTCATCTATGGAGGCTTGAACTCCAACGCCTACATCATCGAAGCGATGGGCTCAGGAATAGCCTTCTTCGACTTCGATAACGACGGCTGGCTCGACGTTCTCGTGCTGTCAGGGACACGCTGGGAAGGCACTCCGGGAGCCACGAACCGCCTCTACAAGAACAACCGCGACGGTACTTTCACCGACGTCACCGAGAAAGCCGGCCTCGCGCGCGCCGGCTGGGCCTACGGCGTCACCATCGGCGACTTCAACAACGACGGCTTCGAGGACGTTTTCGTGACGTACTGGGGACAAAACGTCCTGTATCGCAATAACGGCGACGGCACCTTCACCGACATAACCAAGCA
>JAEHDI010000050.1 GCA_016880505.1 Bryobacterales bacterium
TTCACGGCGCAGGACGTGCGGGACCGCCTCTCGACCGAGGACGGCATCGACGCCGCCATCGATTGGTGCAAGCGTACTGCTGTGACGCGCGTCTACATCGAATCGTTCCGCGACGGCTACCAGGCCGAGCTGCAGACGCTGCTGCACGCCAAGGAACGCTTTCAGAAGGCCGGAATCGACGTCTCCGGGTGCATCACGACGACCGGTGTCGGCAAGCGCTCGACCGGCTGGCGGCCGTTGTCCTGCTACACCGACAAGCCCACCCAGCAGAAGATCAAGTCGGTCTTCGAGTACACCGCGTCGATCTTCGACGAGATCGTGATCGACGACTTCTGGTTCACCGACTGCACGTGCTCCGAGTGCGAGGCAGCCCGGAAGGCGCGGACGGCGACGGTCGGTGACAACGCCTACCCGGTTTCCGGCGACACGTGGGAAGACTACCGCTGCGAGCTGATGGTCCGCCTCTCGCGCGACTACATGCTCGGCGCCGCAAAGAAGGTCAACCCGAAGGCGCGGCTCATCATCAAGTACCCGCAATGGTACGACCGCTTTCACGACCGCGGGTACGAGGTTGCCCGGCAGACGGCGGACTTCGACCGTATCTGGGTGGGCACGGAGACGCGCGATCGCGACAAAGGCGGCGTCGTGCCCTACGAAGCGTACTTCATCATGCGGTGGCTGGGCCGCCTTGGCGGCAACAAGACCGGCGGCGGCTGGTACGATCCTTTTGACACGACGGGACCGACGTACATTGAGCAGGCGCGGCAGACCGTGCTGGGCGGCGCGCGCGAATCGATGCTGTTCTGCTACGGCGGCCTGCTCAGGAACACCGGGCCGGCGAACGTCGAGGAGCTTCGCGGGCACATCCCGGAATTGTTCGTGGCCGCCGACGAGGTCGGCAAACGGCAGCCCGCCGGCATCGCCGCGTACAAGCCACCGAACAGCCATCCCGAGAAGGAACAGTTCATCTTCGATTACGTCGGGATGCTGGGCTTGCCGCTCGTTCCCTGCCACGAGTTCCCGGAGGACGCCCAGGCGGCGTTTTTCTCCGTCCACGCGCTGAAGGACCCGGACTTCGCCGAAAAGCTGTCACGGCTGATCGGACGTGGCAGGCCGGTCTTGCTCACCGACGGCCTGGTGCAGGGGCTGGGAGGAAAGGTGAAACTGGACGTCGAAAACGTGCAGATCCTGCCGGTCGGGGGCGACCCGAAGTCGCTGCTGAAACTGTCACGCGAAAAGCTGGACGTGATGCGAGAGCCGCTCCTGCGACCGTTCCGGGTGGCTCTTAGCGCGCCCAACGAGGTTGGCTTGTACCTGTTCGACGACGGGAGCTGGGTGGTCGAGAACTTCACCGGCCAGGAGGCGAGCGTCGATCTGAACGAAAAGAGGCTGAAGGTTGCCCCGCGAGAGTGGATCTACGAGTGGCGGACGCCGTCGCCGCGCGACACCGTCGTTATCCGGCCCGTCGAGATTCACGACGTGCTGGTAAACCCCGGCATGGGCATACAGACGTTCCAGCGGTTCAACGGAGACCCGCCGCTCAAGGACATGACATGGTCCGAGGAAGGCCCGACCCGACCGTCGCCGGCGCCTACCGCGAAACCGGACTACCCCGCTTCTTCAATCGCTTATTTTCGCTGGTATTGGATGCAAATCGAGCCGAAACAGGGCCAATTCCGCTGGGAAATCATCGACAACGCGATCGCCGAAGCGCAGAAGCGCGGACAGAAACTCGACTTTCGTGTCATGCCTTACGACGAGGGGCACCCGCTGCCCGAGTGGTATCGCAACTCGGGCGCCCGGCGCGCGAACAAGGCGACGGACCCGGACGGCCAGATCTGGTCTCCCGACTCGGGCGATCCGTTGTACTTGAAGCACTGGAACAGGCTGACGCGCGAGCTCGGGAAACGCTATGACGGCCACCCCGGGGTGAACACGGTGGATATCTCCACTGTTGGCTATTGGGGCGAAGGATGGGGACCCTACCTGCCCGATTGGAACGCGCAGAAGGCGTTGATCGACGCCTACCTCGAGTCGTTCCGGAAGACGCCGCTGATGATCAACTTCGACATGCCGGAAGCGCTGGCCCACGCCACGAAGAACGGCGCGGGCTGGCGGCTGGACTGCTGGGGCGACATGGGCAACTACTGGGAGAGCTGGGGCACGTACCTCTCGCACATGTTCGACACCTACCCGCAGACGCTCGTGCGGGCCGGCGCGCAGGAAGCGTGGCAGAAAGGTCCGGTGTCGCTTGAGACCTGCTGGACCCCACCCTACTGGAAGCTCCACAACTACAAGCTGGACTACATCATCGAGCAAGCGCTGCGGTGGCACGTCACCTCGATAAACATCAAGTCGGCGCGAATCCCGCCGGACTGGAAGGGAAAGTTCGAGGAGTTCCAGAAGAAGATGGGCTATCGTTTCATCCTCCGCCGGCTGGAGTATCCAAAGCGAGTGAAGGCCGGTGCGAAGATGCCCGTGAACATGTGGTGGCTGAACGCGGGCGTCGCGCCGGCGTACGATCCCTACGACCTGGCGCTGGAATTGCGCTCGGGAAATACAGGATCGGTCATTCGGCTCCCGGCGGACGTTCGCAAATGGATGCCGGGCGACTCGCTGGTCGAAGGCGACGTGTCCTTTCCGGCCAATCTGAAGCCGGGGGAATGTCGCGTGCGCGTAGCGCTCCTCGATCCGCGGACCGGAAACCCGGCGGTGAAGCTGGCCATCGAGGGCAGGCAGCCCGACGGCTGGTACGACCTCGGAAGCATCCGGGTGGAATGAGGGCGGCTCAGCGCGGATCCACGTACTCGACCCAAACGAGCTCGCACGAGCCGCTTCCGCTGTCGGTGCGGCTCAGCGAACTGGTCCAGCTCCAGCTGTCCTTACTGGAGACGCGCACGAGGTAGCCTCCCAGGCCGACGAGCTGCCCGTTGCGGAGCGCCAGCAACTGGTCCTTGACTTGGTCCGTGGATGGGATCATGTGCATGTTCGAGCTGTGGTTGGCAATCTCGGTCATCGGGATTGGCGGCTGGTTATCCTTGGGCATCCAACGAAACCAGCGCTGGCCCTGCCAGATCGATAGCCGGTCGATCACCCGCTGGTCCGACATCGGTCCCCAGCCCAGGGCGAGATCGACGGGAGCGACCCTTGCGCCACCGTCGAACCAGTAGCGCTCGCTGCGAAGCACACGAGCCCGCAGCCGGAAGCGGGCCAGTGGTTTGATGGTTAGCCCCCTGTATTGCCAGGAAGCCACCGTCTCGGCGGGGGTCTGCGAGGGGTCTTCGGAAA
>JAEHDI010000439.1 GCA_016880505.1 Bryobacterales bacterium
AATTCTGCCGCAGCCGCAATTCTATCGGAGCACCTACCGGAGCCTCCCGCACCACCGCGAAGACGTCCCTCACGGAATGCCCGTCTTCTACCACCAGTGGAGGCGCAACATCAGACTGGATCGCCAGGTAACCCTCCACCTGGATCGACATCTGGCCGCCGGACAGCGTCCGCAGCCCGAAATCCGTGCTGGCAGTGAGCGCCACTGTTGCCGTCTCGCTGTTGCCGCGCATGTTTGTTACGAACATCTCTGCACTTGCGATGCGTGCGTCCGGAAGATAGAGCGGATAGCTATAACTCCCGCTGTACGGGCTTCCGAAAAAATCCCGCGCGAAGGGAATGATGAATACCTTCTTTTGTAAGTGGTAGACCGGCGCCTGCGCGGGATGTAACTCAGCCTGTGTCCCGTGCCATCCGCGCTCCACGGCGTACCGCGTCCCGCCGTTTAGGACCTCCGCGACGCACAGGATCTCCGAGTCAACTTGAATCAGATCGCCGGTTGCCCCAGACCCGGATCCGGCAAGATCCAGGAAACTGTCACCCGCCCCCGCCGCCGTCCCCAACAGCACCTGCGACGGGCTCGCCAGTTCATTCCAGTAGTGGATTGTCAGGGTTGCCGCCGCCACTGTCCGCGTATTCGTGAGGTCCTCGAATCCGATCCCGAGAAGCTCCACCGTTCCCCGCCCCGCCTCGTGAAGGCCGAACACCGGCAGTCCCGGCACGTCCGCGTCGAGCGGAATCGATCCCGAGCTTCCGATCCGCCACCGCGTCAGCGGCGACAGCTCGTATGCGCACTCCTTGTTGTTTACGTTCGCCGACCGGCCCGACACATGGACCGTCGCCGCCGTCCGCCCCGGCACTTCGAATTCGACCGGGCTTGTCCGCGTCGTCGCGCCCGGGTGCCAGCCGGCCTCGGCGATGACGAAATGGCTGTCCGCATCCGGCTCCACGCTCCAGGCCGGTACAACCACCAGCTCCGTCGCGCCGTTCGATGCCACCGCCCGTTCCTGCCCGGCGCCGTGCCCTTTTGTGATCCGCGCCACCATCCCGCGGTACTCGTTCTCCGCCATCTGGAGCGATCCGTTGCCGATCGTCTCCGCCGAGTGGATCGTCGCCGCAATCTCCGGTAGAAGCTCGAACCGCCAATAGAAGTTTGCGTGGTCGTAGTTTTCGTCCGGCGCTGTCGCCAGTTGCTTCTCGAGGCCCGGATCGGTGAATTCCGCCGCCGGCGCCTGGTCGCTCGCGATCCGGAACAAGTGTGACGGGTTCGATCCGCGATACACGCGGAAGCTCGCCGTCTCGGGCCCAAACCGCAGCCCCGTCAGGCGCACGCGGTTCGTATTCGTCCCCGGGGGAATCACGGCCCTTACCAGGAACGAAAGCGGGCTCTCGCCTCCCTCCGCCCCGAGCGCGCTCACCGCGTAATAGAGCGTCTGGTCGCCTTCTAGCGCACCGCCCGTGTCGAACACCTCCGGGGAGAGGCTCAGCATCGGAATGTTTCCACCGCCGGGTCCCGGCCGGGATGGAGCGACAAACCCGGCCGACAGCCACACCTTCATCTGTCCATCGGAGGTTTCGTCGGCGCGCTCCGTGATCTCGAACTGCGGTTCCCCTTCAGCGTCGAAGACGCTCCCAATCAGCGGACGCGGGATTCCGACCTCGAAACCCGGCTGCCGTCTCCCCCCGGCTCCCGCGGCGCCTCCGATTTCGTCCGTGTACCACGCATCGTCGTGAATCTGCGCCACGATGACCGCCGTCCCGAAGTTGTCACCCGGCGAGATGCTCCTGATCCGGAAGGGCTGCCGCTGGAATCCCTCTTTGAGGTACGTCAGCGTGATGATGTCGCCTGGTTTTAATTGCACTCCGCGGACGCTGGTCTCGAACTCGACGTACGTATTTCCTCGTACGGACTTATCGAGTTGAATCTGAATGGCTCTTGCCGCCTGGTGAAAGTTCGGCATTCCTAGCGCCTGGAGCGGAACGCTGATCTCCTGCCCCGCCCTCAGAGTGTCGTCCACGTCCACTAGCGACAGGCTGTCTTGCTGGTACTCGTTCAGCGCATCCTGGAACTCAACGCTGAATCGGTTGGGGGTATCGGCCGTGCTGCGCGTCCATAGCCGAATCGCCGGTTCCCCGTTTTCTCGCAGCAGAATCCCCGGAAAACCCGACGTCCCGTCTCCGAATTCATAGCAGGGCCATCCGCCGTTCAGGGGTTCGGTACTGTTGCTGCCCTGCGGCTTAACCGGCTGCTGGAGCGCGATGTTGTTCTCCGTATTGAGTTGCAGACGCCCGTCCATTCCCAGCGTCAGGTACAGCCGGCTTCCGTTGCGGATTCCGCGGATCAGTTCGGCGGCGCTGCGTCGCTTCCGCACGACGAGGTTCGCCTGGAAGCGCGGCACCTGGAGCGGGCTTCCGTACAGGTCCGTGCCATCGATCATCTGTGCGCAGAACTCGACGGTCCGCGCGAAGCTCGTCACGTCGATCTCCTCGAGGCTCCACCCGCTCCGCCGCAGGATGTCCAGAATCACCCACGCTGGGTTGTTGCTGAACTCCTCCCCCAGAGACTCTCCCGCCGTGCTATACCTCGCCAACCGCAAACCTTGAAGCAGCACCTGAACGCGTGGCGGCGATCGTCCGTCGTTGATCCGGTTCGGCGTCACCAGCGACAGTACCGCCATACTCCCGTATGGATCCCCGGCCGCGCTTCCGCTCCGGTCCCAGAAGTCCGGGTTGAAGGCGCCGGTGCGGCCCCCCCGGCTGACAATCGAATACCAGCCCGTGGCCGTCATGTCCGCGCCCTGCCGTCCAAGCGGGATCTCGATGTCGTTGACCAGTACCTTCAGCGCTCCCTCGATCTCTCCCATCCCGAGAAGCACCTCGAGGTGCGTCAGGTTGCCGTCGTTTCGTGCGAACACAACCGGCGGCGCGTACCACGCGGTGCCATACACAAGCGGTACGAAATCGTTGTAGCGCCCCTCGTTCTCCGCGACCGGTGAAACGTGATGCCCCTTCTCCCCGTAACTCCGGACCAACGTCGTCGAAGGCACGAATTCGATGCCTCCGAACCTTCGCGTCGTGTGTCCGGCCGTGTCCACGTCGAACATTCCTCGCTGAGCGCAGCTTGCCCTTGTGTAGTCGCAGGATGAATAAGCGCTGCCGCTGTTGAGGTTACCCTCGCCGCCCGCAATGTCGGCGGAGTATCCGCAGCGGAAGAAGGGCGAGTATTTTCCCTGGGAGCCGCCGGTCGCCGCCCCTGCCCTTTGCTCGGCCGTGGATGGGAATTTCCACGGGCACCTCTTCTGAATCCGTACCTCCGGCAGCAGTAGCCGCTGGAGGTTCATCCGGTTCGATACCGTCAGCCGCATCGTGCTCTCGGTGATCTCGTCCGGCGGGTTCGCCACGCCGCGGAAAACCACCACTTTCTCCGATGCTGGTCGGCCGTGCTTGAGGTCGAAAAACAGGAACCAAACGGTGACCCGAGCCCCCTTCCATCCGCCACCTCGCTCGATCTGCGAGCAGTGCGAATCCGCGTTGCCCAGCGTGATCGACACCCGGGAAACCCCGTCGATTGCATCGTCCGCTTCGGCGCGGATCTCGAACAGGTTATGCCGGAGAATGCGTGGCTCATGTAGCACGCCGTCCACCGCCACACGGTGAGTGCTCCACCGTTCGATCGCTCCGGACACCGTCCAGCACTCGACCAGAAACAGCGGAGTCTCGGTGGCGCCCAGTTCTTTCAATTCGGATATCGTCGCCACGGACTGGTCACCCCATTTCCCCGTCCCTGCTTTCTTCCGTTTCCGCTCTTCCTTCACATCCCCGCCACGATTCGCACCGCGCACGAGTACTCCCCCGGCCCATCGGCCGTCAACGTTAGCACGTCGTCACCGAACCGGGAGCGCTCATAGACGCCGCTGCGGGTCGTCGTCCGGCGGTATGCGGACGCTGCCGGTTGGCACTCGGCCTGAAATCCGTACAGTTCCACCGCTGCCCCCGGTCCGAGTTCCAGCCCGAACACCGTCGCCTCGCTGGCACTTTCGAGCCGCGACGAATGAGCCAGCCTTCGCCACGACGGACCCGCCGTCGCGCGCGTGTCTGCGGACATCGTACCGTCCGTCGAGTACAGAACCACTGGCGTCGAAACGTCGGCCCGTGCGCAGACACTGAAGCAGTACTGAAACCGCGCCGGTCCCTCTATGCTCTGCTCGATCCTCTGTGCCGCGGCGCCTGTGTTTACTGCCCGCGTCGCCCTCTCGGTGCCAGCCGGATCCGCAAAGGCCGCTGCGAGGCTCACCAGGGGGCCCTTCTCCCAGGTCTCGGCCGTAAGATCTTCGCTCCACCGCAGCAGGTTGTCTGTAGGATCGAGAAAAGTAAACTCTCCAAGGCGTCCTTCCGTCGACTGAAACAGGGACTCGATGGCGTTTCGCTCCGCCCCATTCAATCCCGTCAGGCTCATCCGCCACTCAACGAGTTCGTGTGTTCCATCGAGGAGGGCGAAGGCGACGCGTCTATTGCGATGTGCAATGCTATACAGTGAATGGGTGGGTGGCCCTAATATGAATCGGTGGCCGGCCGTAGCGCGTAGCGTCGAAGTTACGAGGCGTGAGCGGGCGCCTGGACAGGACAGAACAACTAGACAAGCGTTGTTATACATAGTGCTTAGTTAACGCCGTGCGTCGGCCGCGCCAGATTAGTCATGCA
>JAEHDI010000440.1 GCA_016880505.1 Bryobacterales bacterium
ACACTCGTGTTCTCTCCAGCCTTGGCGCTGGCGCAGGCAACGTCGTCGTTGCTGGGTAACGTGATCGACCCGTCCGGGGCACTGCTGCCTGGCGCGACGATCGAGCTGAAGAACACCGCCACCCGGGCGACGATGAAGACGACGTCGAATGGAGTGGGGGCCTACACGTTCCCGCAGGTGCCTCCGGGCCTTTACAGGATTCGGGCGACCGCCGGAGGCTTCGTCGCGGTAGATATCGCAGGCATCGAACTTCTCGTCAACCAACCGGCGAGCATCGACATCATTTTCACCAAATTGGGTGTGGTGACCGAAACGCTGTTCATCAGTGCCGACACCGATCAGGTCAACACCGTGGACGCCAGTCAGGGTAACGCGGTGGGGACCAGGACGATCCTGCAGTTGCCGCTCGAGGCCCGGAACGTGGTGACGCTGCTGTCGCTGCAGTCAGGGGTCGCCTTCACCCGCGACACCGAGCCGGTGACTTTTGACGAGGGTGAGTTCGATACGCGTCACGGCTCCGTCAACGGCGGGCGCAGCGACCAGGCCCACGTCACCCTGGATGGCGTGGACGTAAACGACCAGAGCAAAGGCACAGCGTTTACCAGCGCGCTGCGGGTCACGCTCGATTCGGTGCAGGAGTTCCGCACAACGACGCTGAACGCCGGCGCCGACCAGGGGCGGTCTTCGGGCGCACAGGTAGCGCTAGTGACCAAAAGCGGCACGAACGAGTACCACGGGTCCGCTTACTGGTATCACCGCAATACTGCGACGACGGCGAATGACTTCTTCCTGAATCAACAGGGGAAAAGGAAGCCCATCCTCAAGCGGAACATCTTTGGCGGGTCGATCGGCGGCCCGGTGAAGGCGAACCGGCTGTTCTTCTTCTTCAACTACGAAGGCCGTACGGACCGCAGCGAGGAGAGCGTCGTGCGCACCGTGCCGTCTGAGACTCTGCGGGTGGGGATCTTCCGCTACATCAAGCAGGACGGCTCTGTCGGCGTTCTGAACCCGCGGGATATCGCGAATACCATCGACCCGCTGGGAATCGGCCCCAACCCCAATGTCCTGAAGTACTTCAGCAAGTTCCCATCGCCGAACGACGACACCGAGGGGGATGGCCTCAACCTCCGTGGCTATCGATTTGTAGCGCCGACGCCGCTGAACTGGAACACCTACATTGCCCGCTGGGATTGGTACGTGGACAAAGCGGCGAAACATCAGCTCTTCTTCCGGGGCAATTACCAGGATGATGATCGCTCGACCCTGCCGCAGTTCGACGGGGGGCCGCCCCGCTTCCGAGTCCTTAACAACAGCAAGGGCTTAGCTATCGGCTACAACGTGGCGATCAACCCGACGCTGTTCTGCACCTCCCGGTATGGCTTTACCCGCGAGTCTTTGAACCGTGCCGGCGCGAGTACTGAGACACTGGTCGATTTTCTCCGCATAGATGATCTGGATACAGCAACACGCAGTCTGATCACCATCCTTCCGGTTCATACCTTCAGCGAGGATGTGAGCTGGGTGAAGGGTTCGCACCAGTTGAAGTCCGGCGGAGTTGTCCGGCTGATTAGCAACCAGCGGACAAACTTCGAACGCTCCTTCCACTCCCCAGTAATCAACAGTTCGTGGCTGCTGGGTTCGGGCGCCTTGGCGCCGCCGGACACCGCTGAGTTTTTCGAGAGGAACGCCATCGACGCAATGGGGGCGTTGCTCGGCCTTCTGGCTGACGTCACCGCCCGGTACAATTACCGGCTGGATGGCTCGGTGCAGCCGGTGGGGTCACCGGTGATTCGCAACTTCCAGCAGCAGAACTACGAGTTGTACTTCATGGACACCTGGAGGATCACGCGCGAACTGACGCTGACGGCGGGGCTGCGCTGGCACTTGCACCCGCCCGTGGAGGAAGCGAATGGCTACCAGACGTCCCCGGTCCCCAATCTAGAGGAGTGGTTTAACAAGCGCGGCAGTCTGGCGGCGCAGGGGAGGTCGCAGACGGAGGCCGGCTCGATCTCCTATGTCCTACGACACGACCCGCAAGGGAGGCCGCTCTATCCGTTCCACAAGAGAGACTTCGAGCCCCGTGTTGCTCTGGCCTACTCGCCGCAGATATCCGACGGCATCCTGGGCAAGCTGTTCGGTGGTCCGCACAAGACCTCGATTCGAGTCGGTTTCGGCATGTTTCATGACAACTTCGGGCAGAGCGTAATCAGGCTCTATGACACGGCAGCTTTGGGCTTGTCCACGGCTCTGCAGACTCCGTCTAACGCGTTCAACCCGGAAACCGCGCCCCGGTTCGCCTCGCTCACGGAAATTCCCCCGGAAACGCTGCAGCCGGCGCCTCCGGGTGGTTTCCCACAGGAAGCCCCGGAGGCATTCAGCATTACCCACAGCGTCGACGGCAACCTGAAGGCGCCATACAGCGTGGAGGTGAGCCTCTCGATTGGCCGCACGCTGCCGAGGAAAGTCCTCGTGGAGGCTTCTTACGTTGGCCGCTTGTCGCGCCGGTCGCTTGCCCAGCGCGATTTGGCGATGCCGACAAACCTCCGGGATCCGAAATCCGGCCAGACGTGGTGGGAGGCGGTCAACCAGTTGGTGGACATGAGGGACGCCGGCGTACCGGTGACCACGACGCAGACCATCCCCTGGTTCGAGAACATGATGCCGGCCGTTGCGGGCTATTTCCCGGACGGAGGCTCGACCGCAACTCAGAACATGTTGTATTACATGTACAACATATTCGAGCCGCAGATTTCGTACGGCGGACCATACGACTACATCAGTGTGCAGGCCGACATCGATCAGGGTTACGTGTTGCCTGCCAACAGGCTCGGCCGCAATTCCATGTTCAGTCCCCAGTACTCGGCCCTGGCGGCCTGGAGTTCCATCGGCCACGGCGACTATCACGCGGCCCAGTTGACCATGCGGAAGCGATTCGGTGACGGATTCCAATTTGACCTGAACTACACGTTTTCGAAGTCGCTGGATCTGGCCAGCGCCGCCGAGAGGACCATCGAATTCACTGACCTTCTTGTGAACTCCTGGAATCCGTGGCAACTTTGGTCCTATTCCGACTACGACTTGCGGCACCAGGTCAATGCCAACTGGGTGGTGGAATTGCCTTTCGGCCGCAACAAGAAATGGGGCAGGAACTGGAACCGTGTCGTCGACGGGTTCCTGGGCGGTTGGCAGGTCGCTGGCCTGTGGCGCATGACCAGCGGTCTTCCCGGCAGCATAGGGAACGGCGGCACGTGGCCGACGAACTACAACCATCCTGGGTTCGCTACGCAGGTGGGGCCGACTCCGCAGATGGGTGTGTTCAAGAACGCTGTTGCTCCCGACGGCACTTCCGGTCCGAATGTGTTTGCCGATCCGGTGACGGCCGTCCAATCTTGGGGGAAAAGTCGGGCCGGCGAAAGTGGCCAGCGCAACGGCATTCGCGGCGACGGCTACTTCACCCTCGACTTAGGACTCGGTAAGCGCGTCTTCCTGCCGAGGGATGGTCACAGCATACAGCTCCGCTGGGAGACCTTTAATGTCACCAATACGCCCAGCTTCGATATCGGCGCCGAGTACTTCTCGCTCGGCCAGGGGGCCAGCTTCGGCAAATACTCGTACCTGCTGACCAACGCGCGCGTGATGCAGTTCGCGCTGCGCTATGAGTTCTAATCTGGAGCGTGACGTCTGGTCAGGAAATCATGCGCACCGGATGCGGCTTTCGTGCAGCGGGTATCGGTCAGAGGAAGATACGCCAACTCCCGGCGAGCGTTTCACCGTTGCGATCTCCGCGTCGTTTTCGAAGGAAGCGAAGATCCGGGGCCACGCGTACGCCGTCCCGGCGATAGACACGCTTACGACAACTGCCGCCAAAAGGCTTGTCTGGGACATGCATCATGTTCGGTCTCTACCAGCTGAAGAAAAACTCGCGTCAGACCGCTCAAGGTTTCCCGGCTATCAGCTTGCCCGCCTCGATCCGGGCTTTTTCCCATTCGTCTGGATTGTTTTTCCAGATTTCAATGTCGAGCAGTGCTTTCGGACCAAACGGGTTCTTGTACACGATCCGGTTCACGATCGCATCAGACGCTTCGACACCGGCCTTTTTCGACAGCAGCCAGAAATACTCATAATCCTGAAGGCCCCTGCGCTGCGCCTTCAA
>JAEHDI010000441.1 GCA_016880505.1 Bryobacterales bacterium
GGCCGAGCTATTTTCGGACGCGGGCCGGGCTGCCGGCGCGTACGACTCGTTCCTCGGTTACTGGGATGAAGGCGATGGCCATTCTCCGCTTGCACGGATGCTGTACGCGGATCAGAAGACCTACCTGGTCGAACTTCTCATGAAACAGGACCAGATGAGCATGGCGACGTCGATCGAAAGCCGCGTGCCGTTTCTGGACCACCGGTTCGTGGAGTTCGCCGCGGCCGTTCCGGACGCGATGAAGATCCGGAGCGGGACGGGGAAGTACATTCTGAAGAAGGCGGTCGAAGACCTGCTCCCCGGCGATATCGTTTACAGGAAGAAGATGGGCTTTCCCACTCCTCTGCGCCAGTGGCTGCGGCGGCAGGAGGCCGAGCGGCTATTTGCGATGCTCACATCAAAGGATGGGTTGGTCGCTTCCCTGGTGGACACGCGGGCGCTCGGTGAATTGCTCGACCGTCACCGGCGGGGAATCGAGGATGTGACCGACCGGATCTGGCGCCTTCTGAATCTCCAGATCTGGGGCGAGCTTTTCCTTGCCGGCCGGCGCGAACTACGATGGGAGGGCTTGATGGCGCCGGCTCCCGCGAAGCGATGAAGATTCTCTGGATTAAAGCCGACTTCCTGCATCCGACGACGAAAGGCGGACACATTCGGACACTGGAAATGTTGCGGAGGCTCCACCAACGGCACGAGGTCCACTATGTTGGGTTTGTCGAGCCGGGTGAGACGGAAGGTCCGCGCCGCAGCGCCGAATACAGCACCCACGCATACCCCGTTTCCCACAGGCCGGCGCGCAAAGACTCCGCCGCCTTTCTGGCGCAAGCAGCCGCCGGTATGTTCTCGAGCCTCCCGGTGGCCATAAGCCGCTACCGCTCATGCCGGATGGCCAGGCAAATCGAAGAACTGCGCACCGCCGAGCACTTCGACCAGATCGTGTGCGACTTCCTCACTCCGGCCGTGAATGTGCGCGACCTGAGCGATTGCGTTCTGTTCCAACACAACGTGGAGACCGTCATCTGGCGGCGGCGCGCAGCTCATGCGGCAGATCCCATCCGGAGGTGGTATTTCCGGAAGCAAGCGGAGAAAATGCTCCGCTACGAAGGCGAGGCCTGCCGCTCGGCCCGGCACGTCATCGCGGTCTCGGAGACCGACGCCTGCCTGATGCGAACGCTTTTCGGAGCGACTCGCGTTTCGGTGGCGCCAACCGGCGTCGACGTCGATTTCTTTCGCCCGCCGGAGTCGAGCGCCACGGTATCCGATCTGGTCTTCGTCGGATCGATGGACTGGTTGCCGAACGTTGAGGGCGTGTTGTACTTCGTTCGAGAGGTCCTGCCATTGATCCGCCGCAGGAGGCCGGAGTGCTCGCTGTCCATTGTCGGCCGGACACCACGGAATGAGATTGCCGCACTGCCCGGGAAAGACCCGCGAATCCGCGTGACGGGTACCGTGGCCGACATCCGGCCGTACTTGTGGGGATCGGCGGTGTCCATTGTGCCGTTGCGCATCGGCGGCGGAACGCGGCTGAAGGTCTATGAAGCGATGGCTGCGAAAACGGCGGTGGTATCCACCTCCGTCGGCGCCGAGGGACTGGATGTGTCGTCTCCAGAAAACATCCGTCTGGCGGACGATCCGGAAGCATTCGCCGAACAGTGCCTCGCGCTGCTTGAGGACGAAGGAGAGCGGACGCGGATGGCGCAGGCAGCGTGGGAGCACGTCGCGGGGCGGTTCTCTTGGGACCGTGTTGCCAGCTCTTTCGAGAGAATCCTGGAGTCGGCGGCCTGAATGATACCGGCGGAGATCCTTTTCTGGACGTTCGCCGGCGTTGTGTTTTATGTGTATGGCGGTTACTTCCTGCTGATGACGTTACTCGCCCGGCTGTTTCCCCGTCCGGTGAAAAAGTCGGCTTGCGAGCCGGCGGTGTCGTTGCTGGTGGCGGCGTACAACGAAGCACACGTCATTGAGGCCAAGATCCGCAACGCGCTCGCACTGGATTACCCGGCCGGCAGGCTGGAGATCGTGATCGCTTCCGACGGATCAACCGACGGCACCCCCGAGCTAGTGGCGCGTCACGCTGATGGGAATCGGGTGCGGCTGCTCCGCTATCCGCTCAACCGGGGTAAACTCGCCGTACTGAACGACAGCGTGCCCCAACTCCACGGCGAGATCGTCGCGTTTTCCGACGCAGCGACGATGCTGGAACCGGCCGCACTCCGGCGCCTTGTCGCGAACTTCGCCGACCCGGCAGTGGGCGCCGTGAGCGGCCTGTATCGGGTGGTGAAACACGACAGCGTCAACATCGGACCGCCGGAGGACGTCTATTGGAAATACGAGACCTTTCTGAAGCGGCAGGAAGCCACGCTCGGCTCGATCATCGGAGCGCATGGGGCGCTCTACGCCATACGGAAAGAACTGTACCCGTTTCCAGCGCCGGACACCATCAACGACGATTACGTGATCCCCATCCGGATTCTGCGGAAAGGCTACCGGATCGCATACGAACCCTCCGCTGTCGCCCTAGAGGAAGCGCACGAGATGGGCGGCTTCGGACGCCGGGTACGAATCATGGCGGGCAATCTCGAGCAATTGCGTGAGCTGAAAGAACTGCTCATGCCCCCGCAATGGCTGGCGCTCTTTTTCTTCCTTTCGCACAAGACCGGCCGCCTGGCGGCGCCGCTCTGTCTCATAGGAATGGCCGCCGCCACGGCGCCGCTGCTGGGAAGGCCGCTGTACCAGTTCGCCGCCGGGCTGCAGGCCGTCTTCTATCTGCTGGCCGTTCTGGGATCGTTTGTCAGACTCAGGCCGAAGTTTCTTCGCCTGCCATACTACTTCTGCATGATTAATGCCGCCGTGTTCGCGGGTATGTACTTCGTGATTTCGGGCCGGCGGCGCATGGCGTGGAAGCGCCGGTAGCGGAAGTTTCAGATCCAGCCCCGAGCGAAGTAGTAGCCGATTTTGATCGTCTCCTCCACGAGGTCCAGGAAGGCGGGCCAGCGGGCGCGCCAAGAACCGGCTTGCTTGCGGACGTCGGGGATGGGCCGCGGCAGCACGTCGATGCCGGCCTTTTGAAAGACGCGGCGGGCGCGGAACATGTGATAGTCACTGGTGAGAAGAACCTTCCGTCCCGGTTCGTCGGCCAGGACTTCCCGGGCAAACAGTGCGTTCTCCCGCGTGCTGCTTGACCGGTTTTCAATTCGAATCGCCGAGCGCGGGACGCTCTGGGATTCGAGAAACTCCCGCATCGCCACGGAGGCCCTCCTGCCGCAAATGACCACTGTCCGGACGTCGCCCTCGCGAAAGGCACGGACGGCGTACACGCTGCGCCAGTACGAACTTTGGCCGATCGTGCCGTCATCCAACACGGAACCACCCAAGACGATCAACACGTCTGCCGCCGGGTCATCCCATGGGCCGGCCAGCCAGGTCGCCCAGTGGTAATCGATCGGGGTAACGGTGGCGAGGGTCCACACCAGACCAAGAGCCGCCATGGAATAAAAGAGGATTCTGACGACGCCTCTCAAGAGCCGCTTCAAATAGGCACCCGCCTCCGCATCTCCCAATCCTAGCAGTGGTCCGGCGAGACGGATGGTTCCGATCCGGATGCTAATCTGAAACGATGCGCCTGGAGAGCATTGCCTATCTTCTCGATTGCTCTCCGACCACGTGGGACACAAAGGCCGAGTTTCATTGGCGGCTCTGCCGGCGGCTGAGGGCGTCCGGCGTGCAGCCGATACTGGTATTCTCCGAGGAACTGCCCGCTCCGATAACGGAGCGGTTCACCGACGCCGGCGCCGTGGTGCGGGCGTGCGCTTTCGACCGCAGCCGGCTCGGTTACTACAGGCAGATTGGCGCACTCGTTCAACAGTACCGGGTGGGGCTCGTGCACGTGCGGTTCTTTGACTACTTCAGCACGATTCCATGGCTCGCACGGTTGCAGGGCCTTCCCTACATCGTGTACACGGAAGCCAACTCCGGCGAGTGGGCCGCGGACTCCTGGAGAGCGCACCTCGTCCGCCTGCGAGCCCGGCTTGCCTGCCAGCCTATCAGCCGATTCATCGCAATCTCAGAGTTCATCAAACGCCGCCTGATTCGCGTTGGCATCGCCGAGGCGAGGATCGACGTTGTTTACAACGGAGTGGACACCGGCCGTTTCGTGCCCAACCCGGGAGCGCGGGAAGACCTGGCACGGGATCTGCCCATCGCCCCGGGAGACTTTGTGATTGCGGGCGCCTTCTCGCTATTGCCGTGGAAGCAGCCGGCCGTGCTGCTCGATGCCTGCGCGCTGCTGGCGCGGAGAGGCGTGCCCGTACGGCTGCTGGTGGCGGGAGCGGGACCACTGCTCGCCGAGTTGCAGTCCCGAAGTCTGCAGCTTGGGCTGGCGGAACGGACGCACTGGCTCGGCCACTCCGGCCGGCTCGAGACTGTTTTGCAGGCCTGTGACGTCTTCGTACTACCTTCTGTTGGGGAAGCATTCGGCAACGTGCTTGCCGAAGCGATGGCCTGCGGCGTTCCGGTGGTGGCAAGCCGCAGCGGCGGTATTCCCGAGGTGGTTGAGGATGGCGTGACGGGACGGCTGGTGGATCCATCGAATCCGGCCGCATTCGCGGACGCAATCGAGCGGCTGGCGTGCGATACCGCTCTTCGGCGCGAGATGGGACGTTGCGCGATCGATCGCGCCCGCCAGCGCTTCAATGTGGACAGCGCGGTGGAGGGGACGGTGCGGGTCTATGAAGGCTTGTGACGCCGCACACAGCAACCGTTTCGTTTACGCTTATCGTAGCCCAATGCGCAAGGCGAACTTTTGGCGGGCACGCCCTGATCTATGTTGTCTGCTGATGATTGCAGCAGCCGGTTTGCTGCTTTCTCTCCCCGTCTTGCTCCAAGGCCCTCTTCCGAACGCGAAGGATTTCGCCAATCACCTTGCACGCTATCTTCAGTTCCGGGAACAGTTCTGGTCTGGTGATTTCTATCCTCGCTGGCTCCAGGGCGCGAATGCAGGCCTCGGGAGCCCCGTCTTCTTCGTCTATGGTCCCTTTTTCTATTACTTTGCCTCGCTGTTTTACCCTCTCTGCCAACTCCTTCCTGGATCCGTGGAGCACTTTGAGTTTCGGCTCCCTCTTGCGATTGCGATGATGGCCTCCGGAGTGGCCACGTATCGGTGGCTGCGTCTTCTCACCTCGCGTACAGGGGCATTCGCCGGCGCCGCTCTGTATATGGCGGCTCCCTATCATCTTTGGGCCGATCTGTACGTCAGGTGCGCAGCAGCCGAACTCTGGGCATTTGTGTGGCTGCCAACGATTCTGTACGCATTGGAACGAATTGCCGTATCCAGAAGATCAGGAATTCTCTGGATGGCGGCTGGCGTGATGATGTTAGTTGTCACGCATATTCTGAGCGTGGCGCTCTTGCTTCCCTTTGTAGCGGGTTATGTTTTGACTCTTATGCAGTCTCATGTTCGCCGCACGGTGTTCGCAGGAGCCATCGTGGGGACAGCCCTCGCCTCGCTGTTATCATCGTTTTACCTGCTGCCTGCTTTGTTTCACGAAACAAATATATCCCTTGAGCGGTTCACTTCTGACCCGTACTATTCTTACAAGAACAACTTTCTCGTAACAGATTTTTCGCTGTTCGTAGGGGATGCAGCGGGCAATCCTTTCAAGTGGTACGCGACTTGGATCGCCATTGTTCTGACACTGATTTGCCTGTTCAGCTTTTTGCTGTGCCTGAATCGAGGGAGCCGGCGTAATCGGCTGGCTGTTTTTGCGGTGGTTTCGGCTGCGGTGTCGCTCTATTTGATGACACCGTGGAGCTCGGCGGTCTGGGATGCCTTACCCATGCTTCAAGGTATTCAGTTCCCATGGCGGTTCCTGCTGGTTTTGTCCGGGGTCTCAAGCCTGTTGTTCGCACTTGCCGTCGGACGAGAAGGGACGGCACGCGAACCGTGGGGACGGCTGGTTGAGTTTGCGCTTCTGCTGATTGCTGTTGCTTCCTGTGCGCTTCCATCCGCTCACATCTTGTGGCTTTACAGCAAGAAGGCAGCCATGACGCCGGAGTACGAACTTCTGCTGCGCTCTCGAGGGGACGACCTGACGCGCGCTTGGGCCAGATGGTCGGACCGGGAGACGCTGGAGCCCGCCAGCCTGCTGAGCCTCTCGATGGAAACGCCTTCGGTGGTTGTGGCCGGAGGGATGGGGAGCGGGCGTATCAAGAGGCTCAGTCCGAGAGATGTCCAGGTGTTTACGAATCTATCCGAACCCGCTACGGTTCAAATTCGACAACTGTACTATCCGGGTTGGATTGTGCGCGTCGCCGGAGAGTCCGCAAGCTCTCCGGCAGGCCCCGCTCCCCGTTCAGGCCTTACGCAGTTCATCGCACCAGCCGGCCGCCATGAGCTTTTGGTGAGTCTCCCGAAGAGTACGCCCGAAAGGCTTGGCGAGGTGATGAGTGGCCTCGGCCTTCTCGGTTGCGCGATTCTGTTGATCGGCCGAGGGGTAAGCCGGACGCTGGGACGTCTCTTCCGAGCATAAACAGGAACGCGAATCCGTGACTGAAGCGAAGCCCTGATCGGCTCCGTGCCTTCCCGCGCCGTCATTTTTGGGCACAGGTTGTGCGCACGGAACCGGCCGACGCCGGCCAACCGCGTGTTTTCGGGAAACGCAACGCGCCTCTCGTCAGCGATGCGATTGCCGGCCGGAGCACCGAAAGATCTACCTATGCTGTGTTTCCCAGTCGTAGTGAATCGCAGGGTCGTTATACGGGATCCTGCCCTCATCGTCGGGGTTGTAAAAGCGGTCGGTCACGTAGACCAGGACGCCCGGATCGACACCGATGATCTTATAGCCGTGGCCCACGCCGGGCGGAATCAGAATCTGCACCGGCCAGAGCGAGCCTGCATACAAAGTGTTGCGCACTCCGAATGTAGGCGAACCCTTCCGTAAATCGACGAGCGCCACCTGGAACATACCGGCAGCCGGCGCCCAGCAATCGGTCTGGTGCAAATGATAGTGGAACGCCTTGACAGTCCCGGGATATCCGAGGGCGAGCGAAACCTGCGTTTCCGCCGGGGGGAAACCGGCCGGGAGCCCGTGGCCAACACGGAGAATCTCCATGAAGTAACCGCGGTCATCCGGCCAGAGGTTATGCGGAACAACGCGCACACCAGAGATCAGGTCCGGCGAATCTGCCTTCCGAACGATGGCGCCGATTCCCTTTTCGCACTGCGGGAGGATCAACTCGAGGCCTCCGCCGGCGGCGACTTTGCGGGTCATAGAGCTTATGTTACCAGCGGCATGCGCGATTCCGCGTCAGTCCGTGGCTCGTTTTACGAGTGCGATCCAGTCCCGGCCGACGTCCGAGGGCGGGCGGCCGATGGACTTCACGCCCGGCCCCCGGACGGTATCGACAGTGCCGGCTTGAAGTTCGCCTCCCGCGCGCGGATCGTACCAGCGGACAGTGTAGGTGCCGGAGCCGAGTTTCAACGCCGCGTTGCCGCCGGCAGGCAACTGGACGGCATATATGGAGTCGGCCCGGGCGAGAACGCGCACGTCTTTGGCGCCGGACGCGAGGCTGTTGTCCGGTTCCATCTCCCAAAACGGCAGGTGCTTCCGGAAGAACTCGAGCGCATAGCGGGTCTGGCTCCACATCCGCTCGCGGGAACGGAAATCCTCGCAGTTGATGTCCATGTGGGGAAACGCGAATCCGAAGTACCACTCCACGCCGCTGCCGCCACCCATCAGGTTGCCCCAGAGAGCCTGGATGCGCGGTTCGTTGTGACCGGGATCGGCGGAGTCCGGAAGAACACCACGATCCGCCGGGTTCTGCTCATCGCCGAAGATCGCCCATTTCCGCCCGGCTTCGGCCGAACGTTTGCGCAGAGCGATTGCGTCACGGTTGTAGTCCTTTAATGCACCCTGGATTGACGTCGCCTCGAAGTTCCCGTCGCCGAGCAGCCCATTGTAGAACTTCAGGGCTTGGCCCGCGTGCGTGTGAACCGTGATCGGATGCCGCCACGCGTCGAGCGAGCGGATGTACGCCGCGATCTCCTTGCGATCCCGATCACTGGTGTTGTTCTCTTCCCCCAGATTCCAGACAAGCGCCGGGTGATGGGAGTACCGCGCGCACAGCTCGCGATAGTAGAGCTTCCGGATGGGATTCAAGCCGGGCCCGCCGCCGAGGGCTCGGTCGTTTTCCGTTTCCTGTGTGACGACGTGGAGCATGATGCCCTTCCTGTCCATGTGGTCAAAGACGATCTCCCACTGGTCGAGCCGGCTGGCGTCGAACCGGTCGCGGATGTTCGGGCCGGTCCACATCCACGTGTCCCGGCCGTCGCCACCGTCGAGGTTATAGGTGAGGAAGTAGACGCTATTGACGCCTTGTTCCGCCAAATAGTTCAATGCGCCGACGATGCCCTTACCCTTGCCGCCTTTCCACGTAGGGTCCCCATCACGCCAGTCGCGGATGTGCGGCTGGTATCTGTGAATGAACGGACCGACCTTCTTGTAACTCCCCGAGTCGGCGTCGGCGTCGTATGTTCCGTCGAACTCGGCATAGGCGAGAAAGTTCTCCGGGCTGTCGGCGCCGCCTTTGAGAAAATACTCTCCGTTGCCCGCGAAGCGAAGGTGGTGGCCGCCGGCGTACTGGAGCAACCCCTTCGCCCGAAGGTCCGCGCCGGTCTTATCCGTTGCACCGATGACGAAAGCGCCCGCGGCACCGTCGAACGCCGCCGGTTGTCCCGCGTTGGCATCCGGATCGATGGCGACGTCTTGCCCGGTTCGGAACGACGCGAGGTAACTCCACTCTCCCTGCTGCCCGGGCCGGAAGTGAACCCGCCACTTGCCGCCCGATGTCGCCGAGCTTTCCGCTGCGTGACTGTCAGTGGCGTAATAGCCGGGAACGGTGACGGACGTTCCTGTTCTTCCGTGCGTAAACGTCACATTGAGCCGGTAGTCTCGGAACGGATTCGGCGTGGCATCTTCGGCCGTCCGCGGTCCGTCAAACGTCAATGTGACTTTGTGCCACTGCTTGAGTTCGCCGCCAACCTCGGCTTTCTTCGCCAGCGGACCGCAACCGACCAGTACCGCGAGTGCCACGGTGACCGTCAGTCCGCCCGAAAGGAGTATTCGCGAGAAATCGAGCGGGCACTGAGAAATGCGATTGGTTGACATAGGACACCAGAGAATCTATCAGGATTCTCCCTCTGGTGGAGTGATGGCCGGTGCGATCGAGGCCGGCGGGGAGGTGCGCTTAGACAGGCCAGTCGGTCGGCTCGGCTGTCGAGCACTCAAGCCAGCCCTGGTGGGGAACGGCGTCGAGTGGCAGGCTGTCCTCCCAGATGGATACCTGCAATGCAACGGGCTGACCCTGGACGAGGCCGGCGGCCATCAGGGGGATTCGAATTTCAAGTAGCCGGTGAAACGCCACCTCCGCCTCCCCCTCAGCGGCGAACTGCTGTTCGACAGTGACGGCAGTGCCCTGCTCAAAACGCAACCGCATGCAACTAGCCGGAGAGTCGCCAGTCCATGGCCGGATGTTAATCCGAGCCTCCATGCCTTCGAGCGACACCGGCTCCAAGTCCAGGCGCACGTAGAGATTCGGCCCGTCGCTCCCGTAGTGAAGCTCACGGATGAGGAACCGGTGCCCGTGCATGGCGCCTGACCGCGAATCCACCCGATACACCCCGGAGCCGAGCCACTCAAAAAAGGACGTCTCTTCTCCGTCGATCACCGCGCGGACCGGGCCCGTTGGCGGGTGGTGGTATACCGTTTCGGCCACCTTGAGGATCGTCCGCGAAAGTTCCTCCGGCGGCGCCTGCCCGAGCGCCCGGTAGACGTTGGCCAAATGGTCTCGATAGAGCTGGTCGAATTCGGGCCGGTTCGCTGAATCATGCTCAGGACCGTACCACCAGCACCAGTCACTGCCTTCGGCGATCAACAACTCCTCTTCGGCAAGTTTGAGACGGGCGCCGTCCGAAGGTGCGCCTCCTTGCGAGCCCGACGCGACC
>JAEHDI010000442.1 GCA_016880505.1 Bryobacterales bacterium
CCCATGCCTCGTGGTGCCCGTCGGCGGAAGCCTGGATCTGGCCGTCTACGCCGACCGTGTTGTGCGCGATTGTGCTGCGGTACCACTCGCGATGCAGCGGGACGCCATAGTTGATCGATCCCGGATCGAGACCGAACACGCGGCCGCCGGCGAACGTGACGATGTTCAGTTTGTCGGGGTGACCGTGGCCGCCGCCGTGCCGGCCGAACCGTACGGCAACGGTCATGCTGGACGATCGAAGCATCGCAAAACCGGCCGACTGCAGCAGCGCGCTCCGCTCCGGGATCATCGGACCCGCCGGAGCGGTTTCGTCGCCACTCAGAAGCGCCTGGACGGAGTCCCTCTGGGTGCGGGATACGAGCGCTCCGTACGCAGGGACCCGATAACGGGCGTAAGCGATTTCGTACAGCGGGGCGTAACCCACGACGTTGCCGCCCGCGCTGTCGTTGAACCCGGGCGGCTCGCCGTTCGGGAGCGCGAGAGCCAGCGGCGCATCATAGAGAGACCGGTAGCGGTCGGTGTAGAGGTCGATACCGGCAAAGCGCGCAGCCTCGGCAAGAGGCCAGAGGGCGGCCATCGTGTAGTGGTGGTAACCCAACGACCCCTCGAACCACAATCCGTCCTCCGTGACACCGCGCTCGATCTGGACGCGGAAGCCGCGGCCGGGGTCGTCGATGGCTTCCTTGACGAGGGATTCGTCACCGGCGGCGAGCCCGGCAAGCCCGACGGCACTGTTCTTCCAGCACTGGATATTGTGGATTCCCATGCGGTGCTCGCGGATGACGTGGGCGGCCGGCAAGAGCAAACCAGTCTCAATACGGCGACGTTCGCCGGACGAGAAGAAATCGCGCACCAGGCAGTAGCCCCAGGCGAGTGGGATCAGCCAGACGCTCTCGTCGAGCGTCTGTGAGAGCACGCGTCCGCCTCGCACATTATCCTCGCCGTTGATGTCGTGCCGCGGATAGGATGTGTAGCGGGCGGCGTAGCCGAGCAGAATTTCCCGGGCGCGGCGGGCATAGTCGTCGCGTCCGGTGAAACGCCACGACAGACCGAGGTCGCGCACGGCGGCGGCGAGCGCGTCGTGGACACGACCAACCACGACAGCGTCGTAGGGATCGCCGCGATAGACGCGCTTACAGACGGGGCACTGGTGCTCGGTGGAGGAGACGGTGACGAGCCGGGAGCCGTCGTCCTTGCAACTGTACCAGTGGGGCCACTGGCCGACTGCGGCCGGCACTTCGCCGGGCCGCTCGAGAGTTTCGGAGGCGGCAGCGAGCAGGCGGTTGAGGGCCGCTCGCGCCCAGGGATTTCTGGCAGCCTTCTGCCGCGCGGCATCCAGACCGGCGGCGTCGAGGAGCAGCCAGTTTTGGTCAGTTGTTCCCGGCAGCAGCAGGCGGGCCGGCGCCACCGAAGCGGCCAGGAATGCACGCCGTCGAACCATCATGGCTCGGCCTCCGCGCCATGCTCCCGGAGTAACGCCGCGATGTCGCCGCGGCTCCGTTCGAGGGCCAGTTGCAGCGGCGTGACACCGTCATCACTCTTCGCGTTTACGGCGGCTCCCAGTGCGAGCAGCAGGCGGACCATGTCGGTGTCGCCATTGTGAGCGGCCGAATGCAGGGCGGTGTAACCGCTCTGCTGCCCGGCGTTAACGTCAGCTCCGTGATCGAGAAGGAGACGGACGATCTCGCCGTGCCGGCCGGCGGCGGCGCTGTGCAGCGGCGCCACACCGAGATCGTTCTTGGCGGATATGTTCACGTCCGCGCCCTTCGAGAGCAGGAAGGCAACGATCCGAGCATGTCCAAAAAAGCTGGCCAGTCCAAGCGGCGTGAAGCCGTCGGCGGCGAACGAATTGACAAGCGATGGATCGCCGGACGCCAGGGACTCGACGCGTTCGGGGCTTCCGGCGGCCGCGGCTTCGAAGATGTCCAGACTCGCGCCGGCTGCGATGAGGAGGCTCGCGAGAGAGGCTTGCATGCGGTAGACCGCGGCGAGGACCGGCGTCTCCCCCCGCGCGTTCCGAGCACTGGCAAGCGACGGGTCGGCGACCAGCAGCGCTCTCACGCGATCTTCATCACCGGCCTTGACTGCTTCGATGATCTCGTCGGCTGGGTTCATGATCGCGGGCTACTGTACCACAAGGGGCCTCGTGGCGGGAGTTACAATCGTGCCGAAGGCAAGGGGGCGGCGAATATGCGTCGACGTGAATTCCTTCAGGCAGGTCTGGCAGGCGCGGCTGTCACGGGACGGGCACAGGCGCGGAAATATCGGGCGGTCGTGATCGGCCATACCGGCCATGGCAACTACGGGCACGTTTGGGACACCGGGTGGAACCACTTCTCGTCCATAGAGGTTGTGGCCGTGGCGGATCCGGACGAGGCCGGACGGCAGGCAGCGATGAAGCGGAGCCGGGCGCGGCAGGGCTACGCCGACTACCACGAGATGCTTCGCACCGAAAAGCCGGACCTGGTCGCGATCTGCCCGCGCTGGCTGGACCAGCGGTTGGAGATGGTGACAGCGGCGGCCGACGCGAAGGCGCACATCCTGCTCGAAAAACCGTTTGCTCGCAGCGTGGCCGAAGCGGACGCCATGGTCGCGGTGGCGGAGCGGAACAAGGTGAAGATCCAGGTCGGGCACATCGCGCGGACTGCGCCGATCGCTGCGCGGCTAAGGCAGATGATCGGTGCCGGCGAGATAGGAACCTTGCTTGAAATCCGCGGGCGCGGCAAAGAGGACCGGCGGGCCGGCGGAGAGGACATGATGGTGCTCGGCACGCACATCTTCGACTTCTTCCGGATGTTCGCGGGAGATCCGAAGTGGGTATTCGCGCACGTCACGCACGATGGGGCCGAGTTGGACCGGAGCCACGTTCGCACGCCTTCCGAACCTGTCGGGCCGGTCGCGGGGAGCCAAATCGCAGCCATGTTCGCCTTTGAAAATGGCTTGCACGGGTACTTTGCCTCGCACGCGAACGAAGGCGATGGGGTGGCTCGATACGGGGTGACGTTTTACGGGAGCAAGGGCGCCATCGCGTTTCCGATGGACTCCTACCCGGGAGGGAACCCCTACCTCCTGCGCTCCGCGTCATGGCTGCCGGAGCGGCCGGGCGCGCCTTGGCAGAAGATCGAGGTTCTTCCGGAGGAGCAGGTCGATACCAGGGAGAAAGCGAACGCCATGATGGTCGCCGACCTGCTCGAGGCGATCGAGCAAGATCGGGAACCGGCGTGTGGCGCGCGTGACGGCCGCTGGACGATCGAGATGACGGCGGGTGCGTACCAGTCACAGAAGACTGGGATGAGGATGTTTTTCCCGCTGAAGGGCCGGAAACACCCGCTGGCATCCTGAACGGAAGAAGGGCTTACGCTCCGGACTCAGATTTCGCGATGGAAGGCCCCTCCGGGCTTGCGGCGCCGGTGATCTCCTCCGGAGGGGCGCCTGCGGAAAGCTGCTGCGCGACGACCAATTCACGGGCAGCGACGCGAAGGGCCGGCCAGCGGGTCCAGAAAATCGCTGCTCCAGCGAGGCATACCAGCCCGCCTACAGCCACGGTCACAGGGGCCCCGAGCCGGTCCGCAAGGGCGCCGGCCAGAAGCGCTCCGAATGGCGCGATTCCTAGGAAAGTCATTGAATACAAAGCCATTACTCGACCGCGCAGGTGATCAGGGACCATCGACTGGATGAGTGTATTGGAGCAGGCCATCTGCACCATCACGGCAAAGCCGGTCGGTACGAGGAGAATCATAGAGAGCCACAATTGGCGGCTGAGGGAGAAAAGAAGCAGAAAGGTTCCGAACGCGGCGCATGCGATCGCGACCCAGCGGCCGAGTCCCTTGACACCGCGGCGGGCGGCGACCATGAGGGCGCCGGAAAGCGCGCCGATGCCGGTTGCGCCGAGGAGGAGGCCCAGGCTTTTGGCGCCGCCTTCCAGGACACGATCGGCGAACACCGGCATGAGTATGGTGTACGGCATCCCCACCAGGCTGACCACGCCCAGCAGGGCGAGGAGGGCGTGGATGGGGCCTGTGTGCCAGACGAATCGAAAGCCTTCGATGATGTCGGCAAGGGGTGAACTGCCGGGTTCCCGGACAGGGCGGGTATCGAGGCGTATCAGGAGGAGCCCGGCGATCACGGCCACGTAGCTGACGGCGTTCAACAGGAAGCACCAACCTTCGCCGAGCGACGCGACCAGGAAACCGGCCACCGCCGGGCCAA
The DNA here is from genome assembly GCA_016880505.1 of Bryobacterales bacterium. Classification (GTDB taxonomy): domain Bacteria; phylum Acidobacteriota; class Terriglobia; order Bryobacterales; family Bryobacteraceae; genus JAEHDI01. Next base: position 4,210 of record JAEHDI010000442.1, read on the forward strand.
GAATTCGCGCGCCGTTAAACACGGAAGAGTTCAGGGCGATGGCATTCATCAGATCGGTTCTGCCTACCAACTGCACAAAGAACGATTGCCGGGCCGGAACGTCGAAGGCGTTGGCGACTCCAAGGAGCGCCGCCAGCACGAAGATGTGCCACATGCGTATCCATCCGCCAAGCGTGAGCGCGGCGAGTATCGTCGCCAGCACCATCATGGAGAACTGGGCGGCGATGATCAGGCGGCGGCGATCAACTCGATCGGCCGCGGCTCCGCCGGCGGGAGAGAGCAGAAAGATCGGTACCTGATTGACGAACCCGATCAGGCCGAGAAGCAGGGAAGAGCCGGTGAGCCGGTAGACCAGCCAGGATTGGGCGACGTTCTGCATCCAGGTCCCGATCAGGGAGATGAACTGGCCACCGATGAAAAGCCGGTAGTTTCGATGCCGCAGCGCCCGAAAGACCGCGGCCCACTCAAATCCCGATTTGGTGGTGACCTCGGCTGGCATGCAGATCGTCTCTTCATTATGCAGTGGCTGGACAGCCGGCGTGCTGTCTGGCCCTCACCGTGTCTTTCCGCGCCAGATGACCGGGATTACACTTGGGTGTGGGGGGTGTGCCTTGGCGAGCACACGCATTGGATCGCAGGCGGACGTAGAGTTGCTGGGCCGTTTGGGCGGCATTGAGCCGGAAACGTTGCTGCGCGCGTTCCGGGTCATGCTCCTATCCCGGCGGATCGATGACCGGGAGATCCTCCTCAAGCGGCAAAGCCGCGTGTACTTCCAAATTAACGGCTGCGGGCACGAGGCCGTCTCCGCCGCGGCGGGAATGGCGCTTCGACCCGAGCACGACTGGTTTTATCCGTACTACCGCGACCGCGCGATGTGCCTGGCGCTCGGAGTGACGGCGCACGAAATGCTCCTTGCTTCGGTGGGCGCAGCCGGCGACCCGGCGTCCGGAGGACGGCAGATGCCGTCGCATTGGGGCTCGCAACGGCTGAACATCGTGAGCCAGTCGTCGCCGACGGGAACACAATTCCTACAGGCGGTGGGATGCGCGGAGGCAGCGCGACTCCTGAACCCGGAGAGCGACGAGGTTACGGTGGTCACTGCCGGTGACGGCGCTACCAGTGAGGGCGAATTCTGGGAATCGCTGAACATTGCGTGCCTGGACAAGCTTCCCGTGCTGATCCTGATCGAAGACAACCAATACGCCATCTCCGTGCCGATCGAGAAACAGACCGCGGGAGGCAGCATTTCGAAACTCGTACGCGACTTTCCGGGGTTGCTGTGTCTGGAGGTGGACGGATGCGACTTTGTCGCGTCGTACAACACGCTGCGCGAGGCGGTGGAATGGTGCCGGTTGCGCAAGGGTCCCGCCCTGGTTCATGCACACGTGATCCGGCCGTATTCGCACTCATTGTCTGATGACGAGCGCCACTACCGGCCTCCATCGGAGAGGGAGGCGGATGCGGAGCGCGACCCAATTGCTGCTTTTCCCAAGTGGCTGGTGGCAGAAGGCGTAGCGGACCCCCGTACTCTCCAGCGGATCGCTCATGAGGTGGAGGAGGAGATCCAAGAAGCGACGGAGAAGGCACTCCAAGAGCCGGCTCCAGCCCCGGCGACGGCCCAGTTCCACCTGTACTCCGACAAGGTGGATCCCACCTCGGGCGAATTCTCAACGCCGGCACAGTTTTCAGGGCCGCCGCGGACCATGGTTGACGAGATCAATCTCACTCTGGCCGAAGAAATGCGCCGCGATCCACGGGTGGTCGTATTCGGGGAGGACGTCGCCGACTGCGGGCGCGAGCAGCACCTTCGCGAGGTCAAAGGTAAGGGTGGGGTTTTCAAAGCGACGCTCGGTCTGCAAACGGAGTTCGGAAATCAGCGGTGCTTCGACACGCCGCTGGCCGAAGCGGCGATTGTGGGCAGAGCTGTTGGGCTGGCGACGCGGGGAGTGAAGGCCGTTGCAGAAATCCAGTTCTTCGACTACATCTGGCCGGCGATGATGCAGATTCGTGACGAACTGGCCACGATGCGCTGGCGATCCAATAATGCGTTTTCGTGTCCGGCGGTGATCCGTGTGGCAATCGGTGGCTACCTGACGGGCGGGGCCATGTATCACAGCCAGTGCGGTGAAGTGCTGTTCACGCACATCCCTGGGCTGCGGGTGCTGATGCCTTCGAACTCCCTGGACGCCTGCGGGTTGCTGCGCACGGCGATCCGGTGTGACGATCCGGTCCTTTTCCTGGAACACAAGCGCCTGTACAGGGAACCCTACAACCGGGCGCCTCACCCGGGGCCGGACTTCCTTATCCCGTTCGGGAAGGCCAGGGTGGTGAAGGCCGGCCGCGACCTTACGGTGGTTACGTATGGGGCGGTGGTGCAGAAGTC
>JAEHDI010000443.1 GCA_016880505.1 Bryobacterales bacterium
ATCGTGCCATCCTCGTTCACTGCCGCCGCCTGCGATGAGACGCCAGGCTGGAGCCGGAAGATGCCCGGAGATCCATAGCTCACTACCGACGCCTCGATCGACCCGACTGCGGCCTGGTTGTATAAAACTGTGATGTTCGTCTTTGTCTGACCGCTCAGTTCCACGGGCGCCAACGCATTAATTTGCCGCGATTGGGCGTACAGCACCGGTGCGGGCTGGCCGTCAAAGAGAACCTGAACGCCTGCGAGTTCGCGTGTAACCTGGCCCTGATCCGCGACACCAATATTCGGGCCGATTCCGAATCCAGTCAGGGTGATGAATTCACCTGGCACCAACGCGGGTCCCGTCGCGGAATACGGAATGGTCGACAGCGTCGCAGCATTCAGAACGGCCGGCGACAGGCAGGCTGGCGCCTTCCATCCGGCGCCACCGAACCGGAGTCGGGATTTCACCCTGCTGCCCGCGCTATCCATTGCCAGCAGAACAGACCCGTCTCCGGCCAATGACAGACCCACAGTGAAGGTAACGCCCTGACTGACATAGGTCGCGTCGAGGAGGGCGCCATGAGGATCGAGATGGGCAACAAAGGCATCGGTTGCCCCGATCCCGTTGTAGAATTGGGCACTGTGAAGGCCGTCAAAACAGACCTGTGGCGCGGAAGCGGTCACCGGGAAACCTGGGCCGGTGAGCCCGGCGATATAAGCCTCGCCCGAGGCGCTGACCGCCAGTTGAGCGACGCCCAGAGACGGTCGAGTGACGCCCTGATAAAGAGGATGATCCGCACTCATCACATAGCTGGACCACGACAGCGCGCTGCCGTCCGCACTGAGCTTGGCGGCAAATCCGGCGGGTGCTGAGTTGTTCCACATGGGCACGATTGGATCCGGCTCGAAGCTGCCGGAAGTGGTGGGGAAATCGAGCGAACTGGTCTGGCCGGCGACATAGATGTTGCTCGCGGAATCGGTTTGTACCGCGGTAGGTGTGTCCGTGCCGCTTCCGCCAAGATATGTGGCGAACACCACGCGGCCGCCCGGGTCGAGTCTGGCGATGAAACCGTTCTGCGCTCCCTTGAGCCGGCTTTGCACCGTCCCGGGCGTGACTGGAAAGTCGGGCGAAGTCGTCTGACCGGCGACGCTGACATTGCCGGCCGAATCCGCCGAGATCGCGGTGACGGAGTCCTGAATGCTCCCCGCCAGGGAGACGTGATAGAGGAAGGCGGAGCCATCGGCACTGAGCTTCACCACGAAGGCGTGTCCGGTACTGGATTTTCCGGCGATGTAGGCATTGCCTTGTGTGTCAATGGCGATGGCTGACGGTGTCGCCGCGGTATCGGGCAAGTAAGTGGCATACAGCACGCGGCTCCCATCGGCGCTGACCTTGGCCGCAAACGACTTGGCTGTCGTGCTGGCGGCGATGGCGGCTTTGGCGGTAGTGGGAAAAGAACCTCCCGTCGAGCCTGTCACAAAAACGTTGCCGGCGCCGTCCACAGCCAGAGCAGTCGATTGGTCCGCGGTAGGGCCTCCC
>JAEHDI010000444.1 GCA_016880505.1 Bryobacterales bacterium
TCGATCGTCCGCGCGGCGGTGCGGCCCTCGATCCGCCCTACCGCGACGATTCGGCCGCCTTTGACGGCGACGTCGCCGAAGTACCAGGGATTTCCGGTGCCATCGACGATCTGCCCGCCCCGGATGAGCACGTCGAAATCCTGGCCGGAAAGCAACGCGGCGAAACCAAGCAGAAGGACCTGTTTCATGGCGATGCGCTCCGCGACGCGCCCTATTTACGTTAGCCGGATCAGCCGCTGCGCGTTCTCGTTATATACCTTGCGCAGGATCTTGTCAGGCAGCCCCACGCCGTAGATCCGCCAGCGGCCTTGCGGCGGCACCGGCGCCGGAGCGTAGTCGAAGTATTCATCCTCGGTCTCGAGGAAGCGGTAGTAAATCTGGTAGAGCAGATCGCCGTACACTTGCTGCGGCGTGTCATCGCCGTGCGGCACGGCATCGGTACCGAACATGATCCGGTCCTGATATTTGTCGAAGAACTTGCGCGCCATGCGTGGCTGGCGCCCGAGCTCCCCAATCCGCGCTCCGATTTCGAGGTGCATGTTCGGGAACTTGTCCAGACACTCGCTGACATTGCCGAGGTTTTCGCCAAAGTTGCCGGCGTGCAGCGCGATGAACTGCGTCTTCGGGTGCCGCGCGAACACCCGGTTGCGCGCTTCGAGGATCTCGGCGTTGCTCGGAAAATCCTTGCCGTGGAACGACCAGTCCGGATGGGCGTTCAGCTCCTCGAACCGCTCGTTAAACCGGTCGATCGGCTCGAAGAACGCCACGGGGTCGGAAACGTGGATCGCTACCGGGAATTTCGCCGCCGCGCACGCCTCCCACATCGGGTCGAAGCGCGGATCGTCGATCTTCACGAGCGCGCCGCTGGTGATGCCCTCCCGCAGGTACAGCCCCAGCACTTTGGTAATCTTCAGGCCTTTGGCGCCGGCCTTGCCGGCCTCCTCGATCGCCGCTGCCTGCGCCTTGGCGTAGTCCGGCTGGTTGGTCTTCTCCCACATCGGCTCGGTGAAAGTGACGAAACGCCCGGGGTGCTTCTTGTCGTACTTCTCGATGCACTCCTTCAGCCCGTTGCCATAACCGCCGGTCAGGTTCACCAGCGTCTGGATGTTCCGGCGATCCATAACCGCCAGTAGTTCTTCCGGCGGCGCCAGGTAGACCAGCGTCTCGCCCCAAGTCACGCCGGCCTCTGCCTTGCCGGGGAAACTGAAGTGCGTGTGGACATCGACCACCGGAAACTTTGCCTTCTCGACCTTGGTTTCCGGCACAACCAGCATGCTCTTCGGCTGGAACTCGCTCAGGTCGAGCGGCTTCCCTTTCTTTGCCGTCTCCACTGCTTTCTCGGCCGGTTTCCGCGCCGTGCAACCGGCCGCGGCGCCCGCCAGCGGTGCCGCCATCGCGGCAAGTACGTCTCTGCGTTTAAGTTTCATGGTTAATCCCATACTACGCCAGCGAAAGAAGCCGCTTCGCGTTCTCGTTGTAGACCTTGCGCAGAATCTTGTTGGGCAGGCCGAGGCCGTAAATGCGCCAGCGGCCCGACCCTCCCACGGCTCCCGGCGAGTAATTGAAGTACTCGTCTTCGGTTTCGAGGAAGCGATAGTAAATCGGATAGATCCGCCCGAGCGACGCCATGTCCGCCGCCTTTTTGCCGCGGGTAAAAATGTCCGTGCCGAACAGGATCCGGTCCTGGTACTTCTCGAAGAACTTCCTGGCCATTCGCGGCTGGCGGCCCAGTTCCGCGATGCGCGCTCCAATCTCGACCCACAGGTTCGGATACTTGTCCATCCACTCGCCGACGAGGCCGAGGTTCTCCGGCCAGTTCGAAATGTGCAACCCGAGGAATTGCGTCTTTGGGTGCCGCGCCAGCACGCGGTTTCTCGCTTCAAGCACTTCCATCTTCCGAGGGAAGTCCTTCCCGGAGAAATCCCAGTCCGGATGGTTGTGCATTTCCTCGTATCGCTCGTTGAAGCGATCCGGCGGGTAGAAGAACGCCGCCGGGTCGGTGACGTGGATTGCCACCGGCATTTTCAGAACGCCGCACGCCTCCCACATCGGGTCGAAGCGCGGGTCATCGACTTTGATGAGAGGGCCCTCGGTGACGTTCTCCCGCAGGTACATTCCAAGGGACTTGAGAATCTTCAGGCCCTTAGCGCCCTGCTTGTGGGCCTCTTCGACGGCGTCCCCCTGCATCTTCGCGTAACCCGGTTGGTTCACTTGGTCGAACATCGGCTCGACGAACGTGAAGAACCTGCCGGAGAATTTCCGGTCGTAGTTGTCCGCGCCCTCCTGCAAGCTGGGACCGTAGCCTCCCGTCAGGTTCGCCATCCCGCGGATGTTCAGACCGTCCATGACGGCGACGATCTCCTCCGCCGGCGCGAGGTAGTACCGTTTTCCGCTCAGCGCGAGTTGAAGGCCGAGTCCCTCAGCGGCTAACCAACTGATGTGCGTGTGGATGTCAATGACTGGAAAACGCGCCTTCTCCACCTTGGTTTCGGGCACGACCAGCATACTTTTTGGCGCATATTCGCTGAGGCTGAGAGCGCCGGCTTTTTTCGGCGTTTCGGCGGCGGGCTCGCGGCGCGTGCAGCCTGCGGTGATCCCCGCCAGGGCAGTGAGAGCTTCTCGGCGTGTAGGTCGCATCATTCGGTTCCTTCTGTTCCCTAACGTTTTCGCAACAGGGGTTTCAGCACAGGTGCAATCGTTTGCGCCATCCGGAGGAAGCCCAGGTCGGTCGGATGGACGCCGTCGACGGTAGCCTCGCCGTCGCTGCCGAAGAGGCCTGCCGCCGGGACGTAGTAGAGGTTCTTGTCACCTTCCTTGCGGAGCTTTTGATAGACGGCCTTCAGCGTGGCGTTCTTCTCCGTCACCTCGGCCCGCCGCTGCTCACTGAACTGGATGTTGGTGTAGATGGCGTTCTCGACCAGTACGATGGGAGTCTTCGGATGGGCCTTACGCAGCGTCCGCAGGAAAGGCTCAACGCGCTCCTTCGCTTCCGCCGGATTGAGGTTTGGCAGACTGTCGTAGACGTACACGGCCGGGTCGATCTCGGCAAACAAGTCGGCGATCTCCGGTTCGGACTTGCCGTTTCCGGAGTAGCCCTGGTTGATGGTGGGCCAGTCGAGCATGCGGCCGATAATCGACGGATAAGCCATGCCGGGACGTGCGGCGCACCCACCCTGGAGAATCGAGCTGCCGTAAAAGAGGATCGGTTTAACCTCCGGCCGATACGGTGGGCCCGGTTCGATAACGGCGCCGGGAGGCACGCCGATTTCGACGGACTCAGCGCCGTTGTAAAGCGGGAAGTAGAGCATATACTCCCGCTTCCCTCCAGGCCAGTTGCCGACCAGCGTCTGCTCGTTCGTCTGCTTCTGTGGGCGGCCGTTGGCGATCCAATGCCAGCCGGAGGAGAGGCGCACATATAGGTCGAGCCCGCTCACACCGGTGGCCGGCATGTGCGGCAGGGCTAGGTTCTCGTGGCGCAGCGTCCAGCGGGCGCGGATCATGGCGGCGGCGGTTGAGAAGCGGACGCACAACCCCGCCGAGTCTTGCGAGAGATCCCAGACGGGCGGGCGAACAACGCCCTCAGCTTTGGCGGGGAGACGGTCGAAGGGATGTTTAGTGTCCTTCCATCCCTGGCCCTCGACGCCGAACTTCCGGACGTCGTGCCACTCGACGGCGGGCTCGGACTTCGGCTCCTGAGCGAAGCAGGGAACGAAAGCAAGAACGGAAAGCAGGGCAATAGAGCGCATAAGGCAGGAATCAGTGTATCTCGCCCGGAAGGTTGTTGTGCGCCGGAGTACCATGGATCGGGAGAGAAACGCCTTGCGCAACCGACATCTTGTTCCTGTTCTTGTCCTGATACTTAGGGGCACCGCACTCGCCCAGTCCGGCGGCGTGCCCGTCTACCTCGATCCAAAACAGCCTGTCGAGAAAAGAGTCGAAGACCTGCTCGGGCGGTTGACGCTCGAGGAGAAGATCGGCCAGATGAACATGCCGTGCGTCTATGTCGACGAACTCGGCAAGGAGATCCCGGCGAAGCTCGAGGCATGCCGCCAGTTCACTCTCGGGATGCGCGAGAAAGGCGTCGGACCCGGCGGCGGATTCTTTACGCTGCCCAACACCGTGATCCCCGAAGGAACCCGTCGTCAAGCCGAGTTCCTCAACGAACTGCAGCGCCTGGCCCGGGAGAAGACGCGCCTCAAGATTCCGCTCCTCCAGACCGAGGAAGGGACCCACGGTCTGATGTGCTCCGGTGGGACGATCTTCCCCGAAGGGCCGGCTCTCGGCAGCACATGGAACATGGACCTGCTGAGGGACATCTACACGGTGGCGGCGCGGGAGGCGCGCGCCATCGGCGTACACCAGATCTTCACGCTGGTCGTGGAGCCGAACCGCGACCCACGCCTCGGGCGAAATCAGGAAGGCTACAGCGAAGACCCTTATCTCTGTTCCCGGATCGCTGAAACGATCGTCGGCGCGGTACAGGGAGACAGCATCTCTGCACCGGATAAGACGGTCGCCGGACTCTGCCACTACCCCGGCCAGAGCCAGCCCGTGAGCGGGTTCGAACGCGGCGCGATGGAGATCTCCGAGCGGATGCTTCGGGAGGTGTTTCTGCCGCCGTGGGTGGCGGGCATCAAGAAAATGGGCGGGCGCGGCGTGATGGCGACCTATCCCGCGATCGACGCCGTGCCGGTCCACTCCTCGGACTGGATCCTGACGAAGATCCTTCGCGACGAGCTCAAGTTCCAGGGCCTAGTGCTCGGCGAGGGCGGCGGGCTTTCGACCATCGTGTATGAAGGCATCGCTCCCGGCCAAAAGGAGGCGGGAGTGTGGGCGCTCAAGGCCGGGCTCGATGTGGGCATCTCATACGAGGAGGCCTACATGCGGCCGCTGGCCGAGAACGTGCGCGAGGGGCGGGTCCCGGTGGCGTTGATCGACCGCGCCGTGCGCCGCATCCTCCGCCAGAAGTTCGACCTTGGACTCTTCGAGAGCTGTTTCGTCGATCCCGAACGCGCGGTGCGAGTCACTCACACGAAAGAGAGCCAGGACCTGTCGCTCCGGGCCGGCCGGGAGGGCATCGTTCTGCTCAAGAACGAGAAGAACCTGTTGCCCCTGAAGAAAGACATCCGGTCGATCGCGGTCATCGGCCCGAACGCCGACCACGAGTTGAACCTGCTCGGAGACTACGTCGCGCTCAAGGTGCTTCAGGATATCGTGACCGTGCTCGAAGGCGTTAAGGCCAAGGTCGGGCGCGACACGCGAGTCGAATACGTTAAAGGCTGCGACGTCATCGGGAACAAGGTCAACGAAATCGAAAAGGCGCGGCAGACGGCGAAAAACGCGGACGTTGCCATCGTTGTGGTGGGCGAAAGCGCCTGGGCGACGGACTATCCGACCAACGGCGAAGGTTACGACGTGGCAAGCCTCGACCTGACCGGCATGCAGGAGGATCTCGTCAAGGCCGTCGTGGAGACAGGCACGCCGACCGTCGTCGTTCTGGTCAACGGAAGGCCGCTCTCCATCCGCTGGATCGCCGAGCACGTGCCGGCGATCGTCGAAGCCTGGCTGCCCGGCGAGAAGGGCGGGCACGCCGTGGCCGACGTCCTGTTCGGCGACTACAATCCGAGCGGCCGTCTCCCGGTTACCGTGCCGCGCCATTCGGGCCAGCTTCCGTCCTATTACAACTTCAAGCCGTCTAAGGCCTACTGGATCAAGGAAGGCTGGGGCAAGCGATACGTCGACATGAGTCCGAATCCGCTTTGGGAATTCGGCTACGGGCTCAGCTACACGGCCTTCGAGTACGCGAACCTGCGCATTGATCAGCCGAAGGTCCGCGCCGGCCGCGAGGTCCCGGTCAGCGTCGAGGTGAGGAACACGGGATCCCGCGAAGGCGCCGAGGTGGTTCAGCTTTACATCCGCGACGTCGTGAGCTCGGTCTCGACGCCGGTGAAGCAGTTGAAAGGTTTTGCGAAGGTGACCCTGATGCCGGGCGAGAGAAAGACAGTCCGATTCCTCCTGACGCCGGAGGATCTGTCACTTCTCGACCGAAGCCTGAAGCGCGTTGTAGAGCCGGGCATATTCAAGGTGATGGTGGGACATTCCTCCGAGGACATACGGCTCACCGGAGAATTCGAGGTAGCGAAATGAAGCAGGCGACAGCGCTGTTCGTTCTCGTGTGCGCCTCTTCAGCGATGCTTCCGGGCCGGCAGGCGGAAGCGGAGA
>JAEHDI010000445.1 GCA_016880505.1 Bryobacterales bacterium
CGTGTTCATGGGCTCCTCTCCTTTAGCGGACCCGGTACTTGTCGACGGCGTCTTCGTCCAAGGTCACACCCAGTCCCGGCTGCTGCGGAATGTCGTAGAAGCCGTCCTTCATCGCAAAAGGCTCCTTGACGAGGTCGTCCTCCGCCGTAACCGCAGCGTTTATTGTGTACTCGATGCCGGGATACGCCGCCGCCTGCTGAGCCTGGATGGCGAGGCCGATGCCGGACCAGCAGCTACTTTCGTCCCAAAGCGGGATGTTATAGAACTGGGCGAAGGCGCTCTGCCGGAATATAGTGAGCCCGAACGTGGGGCTGGCGCTGATCCAGGCGTCAAGCACTCCCTCGCGAGCCGCCAGCATCGGGTCCACCAGCCCCCAATGCTCAGCAAGCCTGAGCGGTACCTGTCCCTTGAGTTGCCGATACCCTTCCGTGCTTCGTAATGGCGATTCAAGCCCGAAATAGCCGGGGAATTCAGCCAGCTTCTTTGCGTAATACAAGGTTCGACCGACTGAGCCCCAGAAGTGGTTCGCGTCGCCCCATACACGATAGTCGCGCGGCACCACCGAGAAGAGAGCTTGCGCTTGCGCCACCGGGTCCTCCCACGGGCGGATTTTCACCTTGTGGACCCGGTATCCGAGATTCGCGGCAAGTTGAGCCTCTTTCGCCAGCATGTCCGGTGGGTAGCTAAGGCTCCAATACGCCTGGATGATCCGCTTCTTGGGAGTGGCGGACAGCAGATAGCAGGCCGGCAGACCGGTGGCTTTGCCCAGCAAGTCATAAATTGCAGTCTGGACGCCGCCAATGCCGTCGTTGAAGACGTACTCCCAGGGCGAGTGGCCCACCATCGATTTCAGCGTGTCCTCGTTGCCGCCTTCGCCGATCCCCACTAGTCCTTCATCCGTGTGAAGCTTGATCACCGTGTGGGGAGAGTGCGGAACGTCCATGTTCTCGCGACGCCAATTGAGGATCGCCATCTCGCGAACCCGCTCCGCCCACGGCACTTGGGTCTGGTAGATTTCGTACCGGCTGATCCGCATCCCGCGTACGCTGCCGGGCGCGGCGGCCGCGGTTTCATACAAGCGGCTGCCTGCCGCCGATGCAGCCGCCAGGCTTGCCAGGTACTTCACCAACCGGCGCCGGTCCGTTGTATGCATAGCGCTTCCCTTTCAGAGGCAAAGCTTTTCTAAGAACCACTCCCGCTCGTACCGGTGGACGGGACCTATGTAGAATCAGAACCGGTACTGCGGCGGCTTAATGTTCTTGACGCGCAGGTAAACCTCGGCCTGCCCGCGATGGTGAGCGATGTGCGTGAAGGTACTCCAGAGGATCTCACGCCCGCTCGACTGCGGACCGCCCGGCTTGCCAGACATCCGTTCCATCTGCTCTGGCTTGAGGTTCTCAAGCGTCTGGATGGCGAAGTCAAACGAGTCGTTCAGCAGCTTGATTACGGCCGCCTTATCCTTCGGGTCCGGCTTGCTCAGCGGCGACTTCGTCTCACTCGCGCGAGCGAACGAATTGCCTTGCGAAACGGCCATGTGAATCATCAACTCACCGAAGCTCATCTCCTCGGGGTTCGGTTTGAAGTCGTAGCCGTCAGCCGGCATCATCTCAGCCACCGCAATGGTGAACTCCTTGGACGCCTTCCAGTGCTTGAGCGCTTCATCCTGCAATGTTGCCCCTGCGGCGGCAACGGGCAATGTCATCAGCAGACAGAGCCCAACGACAGTGAACTTGTTCATGGGGTAGCCCTCCCGGCTATCAGAGATAACGCAAAACTGCCTGGATAGCAATGAGTGCGCAACCGGGTCGATATGCCAGCGGAGAGGCCGGCGCCATAATGACGGCCAGCGTTTCCGGTCGGTCGGGTGGAGGCTACCAACGACTGCGACGACCGGCAGGCCGCCACCCGCGCAGGCAGCCAGTCTCTCCTGCCGCGTTTATTTGGTCTGCGGGAGGAACGGGAAGAGTTCGCGCAACTCCTGCTCCGTGGGCCGGTGTCCGTACTCGCAAACTTCGAAAGCCTCGGCGTGGCGAATCGTCTGCGCACTGGGGCCATACCATTTTTCGAGTGCTTTCAGGACCGCCGGCGCGGGCGGGCCCGAGAACCATCCCTTGCGCAGCCATTCGCGTCGCGCCACTGGGTCCTTCGGTACCGATGCTAGTGCGTCGTCGAGAAACGGTCCCCACTCGTACATTTGCGAGATGTGCGCATCGAACGCCGAGACTTTCGCCTCGAATGTGTCGTCGATGTCGATCGTCACGTCAGGCCGGAACGGATTTGGCCGCTGGAATTCGTCTTCGTGATACAGAAACACGGGGTTCTTGCGCAGTGCTGGGGTATCCGGGCAGACGTTCGGCACCACCACCATATAGGCGGCGTCCTGCACCACCGCGCCGGTATAGCGATGGTCGGGGTGGTAGTCCCACGGGCGCGGCGCCAGCACAATATCCGCATTCCACTCACGTATTTCACCGGTGGACTCACCGCCGCCTATGACCTGGAGCGCCGGACATGGAGGGATTTGCAGCCGGCTCATTCGCCGCCGCCCGTTCTCGGCGGCGCAATCGCATACGATCCGGTGCGAGACGAGATGGTGCTGGCCGGCGGCGGCCACATCGCCGAA
>JAEHDI010000446.1 GCA_016880505.1 Bryobacterales bacterium
CCGATGGCGTCCGTCGCGCAGCGATCGATCTCGACGAACGTCACCAGCCGCTTTCGATCTTTTCCTGTGGGATCGTCCAGACCGAGCAGCCTCAGCCCGTAGACGGCCATCCGCAGACCCAGAATCTGGCCGGCGCACATGTGGCCGTGCGCCATTTCAGCCATGGCCTCGTATTCCCGAAAAACCCTCATCTTGCCCAACACCCAGATCAGAGGATGCGAAGATGCTGCGCGGGGAACTCGATCACCCACTCCCTATTATGCTTGTGCTTGTCGAATTCCGCCCGGGTCACCTCGGCAAAGATCTCACCCGTGAACTCCAGCCGGACCGCGTGCGGGCGCTCGGTGTAGCGAACCAATTCCGTCGGCACCTGATTCGGCCCGGGCTTGCCGTCCCAGGGAGTGGCCGCCAGCTCCTCAGGCCGCACACAGAGTATCACCCGGTCTCCCTTGAGCCTTCCAGGAAAATACGGCCCGATCAGGTCCCGGTCCTGAAAGCGCAACCGGCTCGTTCGCTGCACGGGATCGAGTGCGAGGACTTCCACCGGCAGCAGGTTGAACGTCCCGAGCAGCCGGGCCACCTCGACGTTCGCGGGCCGGTCGAAAACCGCGCGCGGCGCCCCGCGCTGCACCATGCGTCCTTCGTGCAATACGAGCATCTCGTCGCCGAGTGCGAAACACTCCTCCAGGTCGTGCGTCACCAAAAGAATCGGACTCCGGAACTCGGAGCGCAACTGCCGCAGCACGTCGTACAGTTCCGTTCGCAAAGGCGCGTCAAGCCCTCGCGCCGGCTCGTCCAGCAGCAATGCCTTCGGCGCTCCGATCATCGCCCGCGCGATCGAGCACCGTTGCTTTTGCCCGCCGGACACTTCGTGCGGCCGCCGTCCGGCTACCTCCGCCAGGTGGAACTGCTCGAGCATTTCGTTCACCTTGCGGTGACGTTCCAGGCGCGGCCGCCGCTGCTTTGAAGCACAGACCGCGGCGAACTCCAGGTTCTGCCGCAGAGTCATGTGTGGGAACAAGGCGTAGTTCTGAAACACATAACCGCAGCGCCGGACCTGCGGCGGCAGGTTCACTCCGGAGGCCCCGTCGAACAGGATGTCGTCATCAAGCAGGATGCGTCCTTCGTCGGGCTTGACGAATCCGGCGATGGCCTCGAGCGTCATCGTCTTCCCGGATCCGCTTGGTCCAAAAAGCACCGTGATGCCGCTCGCCGCGCGGAACTCCACTTCCAGTGAGAACTCCGCCGAATCCGGGCCGGCGGGAAATCGCTTGCGGATCCTTGCGTTGATCATGCGGCCTGCTTCGGCGACAGCCGGTTCGCCAGGAAGAGTATGAACATCGCCGCCACCGAGACGATGAGCACCAGCACACGCGCCATCGCCCCGTTGCCCGCCTCAACGGCGTCGTATATCGCCACCGACATCGTCTGCGTCCGCCCCGGAATGTTGCCGGCGATCATGATCGTAATCCCGAAATCGCCCAGCGAACGGGCGAACGCCAGTACCGCCGCCGCCAGGATCGATCGGTTCGCCAGCGGCAGCGTCACCTGAAAGAAAACCCGCCACTCGGACGCGCCCAGCGTCCGCGCCGCCCGCTCGTAGCTCTTGTCAACGCTCTCCAGGGCGGCTCGCGCCGACTTCACCAGCAGCGGCGTCGCGTGAATCAGGGCCGCCACCACCGCCGCCTGCCACGTGAAAACCAGCGGAGCCCCGAACAGCCACTCGTAAAACTTTCCGAGCGGGCTCGCCCGCCCGAGTAGGACCAGCAGATAGTAGCCCAGCACCGTGGGCGGCAACACGAGAGGCAGCGTCACCGCGGCGTCCAGAAGTTCCTTGCCCCGGAATTCCCGGTTCGCCAGCATGTACGCCAGCCATAGCCCGATCACCAGAGCCACCAGCGTGGCTAGCACCGCCACACGCAGGCTCAGCCACAGCGGAAACCAGTCGATCTCCATGGAAGACTTGATTATACCCGCCGCCGTCACGCCGGCCAGCGCTGTATTCTAAACTTCTGGATAAACCGTGACACCTAATACTTTCCTGCACACCACGCTCGGCCGAACCGGCCTGCCGGTATTCCGCCTCGGCCTCTCCGCGAGCTATCGCCCCGGAAAACGCGCCGTCCATCGCGCCCTCGACGAGGGCGTCAACTACTTTTTTTGCTATGGCTTCGACACGCACATGACGGGTGTGTTGCGTGAAGTTCTTCCCTCCAACCGCGAGAAGTACGTCGTCGCCACTGGGGCATACAACTACATCTGGACATACCAGAATATCCGCCGGACACTCGAGAAAAGGCTCCGCCAGCTCAAGACGGACTACATCGACGTCTTCCACTTCCTCGGCGTCACCAAACGCGCTCAGTTCAACGACCGGGTTCGCGACGAGCTTTTCGCGCTTCGAGAAGACCCGCGTGTCCGCGCCATCAGTATTTCTTGTCACGACCGTAAGTTCGCCGGAGAACTGGCGGCGCAAGGTCTTCTCGACGCCCTGATGATCCGCTACAACGCCGCACACCGCGGGGCGGAAAGCGATATCTTCCCGCACCTCGCCGCCCACGACCCCGGCATCGTCAGCTACACCGCGACGCGCTGGAGCTACCTGCTCCGCCGGCCGCGCGGCTGGCCGCGGGACGGGCGGGTTCCGACAGCCGGCATGTGCTACCGCTTCGTCCTCTCCAATCCCAACGTGCACGTATGCCTCAACGCACCATCGAACCTGAAGCATTTCGAGGACAACCTCGCCTCCGTCCGCCAAGGCCCGCTCGACGAGGACGACATGCGTTTCATGCGCGACTTCGGCGACGCCGTCTATCGCCGGAACAAGTGGTTCTGGTGACGTATTCGCCTGGACATTCCGGCGTTACAGTAGTGTCATGACCGGACCCATCCGGGCCCCGCGCGGCCGCGCTCTTCGTTGCAAGGGATGGAAACAGGAAGCGGCGCTGCGAATGCTCATGAACAACCTTGACCCGGACGTGGCCGAGCGCCCCGGCGATCTCATTGTCTACGGCGGGGCCGGCAAAGCTGCGCGTAACTGGGAGTGCTACCACGCCATCGTGCGCGAACTCGAGGCCCTCGGAAACGATGAGACGCTGCTCGTCCAGTCCGGCAAGCCCGTCGGTGTGTTCCGCACCCACGAGGAAGCGCCACGCGTTCTGATCGCGAACGCCAATCTCGTCGGCCACTGGTCGAATTGGGACCATTTCCGCGCCCTGGAGCAGCTCGGGCTGATCATGTACGGCCAGATGACAGCCGGAAGCTGGATCTACATCGGGTCGCAGGGCATTGTGCAGGGCACGTACGAGACCTTCGCCGCCGCCGGCCGCAAGCACTTCGAAGGTTCGCTCGCCGGCAGGTTCATCGTCTCGGGCGGGATGGGTGGAATGGGCGGCGCACAGCCGCTGGCGGCCGTCATGAACGGCGCCGCTTTCCTCGGCATCGACGCCGATCCCGAGCGCATCAAACGCCGCCTCCGAACCGGCTACTGCGACATCATGGTGACCGATCTCGACGAGGCGATCCGCATCCTTCGGCATGCTGTCTACGAGAAACGCGCCACCTCCGTCGGTCTCGTCGGAAATTGCGCCGAGGTGCTTCCCGAAATGGTCCGCCAGGGGATCGTTCCCGACCTCCTCACGGACCAGACCAGCGCGCACGACCCTTTGAACGGCTACATCCCCGCCGGCCTTGCGGCCGGCCAGGCCGCCTCGCTCCGCGCCTCGGACCCGAAGGAGTATGTCCGCCGCTCCATGGACTCCATCGCAATCCACGTTCGCGCCATGCTCGACCTCAAGCGCCTCGGCTCCGTCGTCTTCGACTACGGCAACAACATCCGCCGCATGGCCGCGGATCAAGGCGTCGCGGACGCGTTCACCATCCCAGGTTTCGTACCCGAATACATCCGGCCGATGTTCATGGAAGGCCGCGGACCGTTCCGCTGGGTCGCCCTTTCCGGCGAAGCATCCGAGATCGAAGCAACGGACGACCTCGTCCTCCGCCTCTTTCCCTCCAATGAAACGCTGGGACGATGGATTTCACTAGCTGGGAAGCGGGTCCGATTTCAAGGCCTGCCGGCGCGCATCTGCTGGCTCGGTTATGGAGAACGCGCCGAGTTCGCTCTGGAGATGAATCGCATGGTTGCCACCGGCAAGCTGAAGGCCCCTGTCGTGATCGGCCGCGACCACCTCGACTGCGGCTCCGTCGCATCGCCGTACCGCGAGACCGAAGGCATGCGGGACGGAAGCGATGCCGTGGCCGACTGGCCGCTCCTCAACGCCCTTCTGAACACGGCCGGCGGCGCAAGCTGGGTATCGATTCACAATGGGGGAGGCGTCGGCATCGGCTACTCGCTGCATGCCGGCCACGTCACCGTCGCCGACGGAAGCGAGTCCTCCGCGCGCTGTCTGGAACGCGTCATGACATGCGATCCCGGCATCGGCGTCCT
This sequence comes from Bryobacterales bacterium, assembly GCA_016880505.1. GTDB lineage: Bacteria > Acidobacteriota > Terriglobia > Bryobacterales > Bryobacteraceae > JAEHDI01. The sequence continues at coordinate 4,448 of JAEHDI010000446.1, forward strand.
CCGCCACGCCGACGCCGGATACGAAGATGCCCTTCTCTTTGCGGAGCGGGCCGGTCTCAGATTGCCCATGAAAGAGGGACCCAAACAGGCCTCATGAGCGAAACGATCCTCGTCCGGGGCGCCCGTCAGTTGCTCACGCTGCGGGGACCCTCGGCGCCCCGCCGCGGCGCCGCTCTTCGCGACCTCGGCCTGATCCAGGAGGGCTCGCTCCTCATCCGCGACGGCCTCGTCGCCGCGGCCGGCACGACCCGCCGGATCGAAAACCTGGCCGCGGCCCGCGCCGCCACCGAGATCGATGCCACCGGTAGGGTCGTCATGCCCGGCTTCGTGGACAGTCATACGCATCTCATCTTCGGTCCGCCGCGGCTGGACGATTATGAAAGGCGTCTCGCCGGCCAGGATTACCACCAGATCGCCGCAGCCGGCGGAGGCATTCTGGTGAGCGTGAAGGCGGTTCGGGGCACGTCCTCGCGGACCCTTCTCCGGCAGACCCGCCTGTCGCTGCATCGGTTGATCCGCCACGGCGCCACCACCGTCGAAGCGAAGTCGGGCTATGGACTCGATGAGCCCGCCGAGTTGAAGACCCTGCGCGTCCTCGCTGCTCTGGACGGTTGCCCTATCGATGTGGTCTCCACGTACCTCGGCGCCCACGTCGTTCCGCCGGAATTCGCGGGCCGTCCGGAGGAGTACATCGGCTGGGTCTGTTCGTACATGCTGCCCCTGATACGGAGGCGCCGGCTCGCCCGCTTTGTGGACATCTACATCGAACGGGGCGCCTTCGGGTTGGACGATGCGCGCCGCTACCTCGAGACCGCCCGGTCGCTGGGATTCGGTCTGAAAGTCCATGCCGAGCAGTTCTCCCATTCGGGAGGCACTCGCCTCGCAATGGAACTGGGCGCGGTCAGTGTCGATCATCTGGAACAGGCCGGCGCTGAAGACATCACCCTTGTTGCCCAGTCTTCGACGATCGCCACCCTCCTTCCCGGCTCCGTCTTCCACCTCGGTCTCGATCGCTACCCGCCCGCCCGGGCCCTCATCGACCATGGGGCCGCCGTCGCGCTGGCCACCGATTTCAACCCGGGCACGAGCCCCACGTGCAGCATGCCGATGGTCCTCGCGCTCGCCTGCAATCAGATGCGCATGACACCCGCCGAGGCTGTCTCCGCTTCCACCATCAACGGCGCTTATGCCGCCGGTGTCGCGGACCGCGCCGGTTCTCTCGAACCCGGCAAACAGGCCGATCTCCTCCTGCTCGACGTCTCCGACTACCGCGAGATTCCGTACTATTTCGGGGTGAACCCGGTTGCTGTGACGATGAAGAAAGGCCGTATCCTGTACCGCCAGGGGGAGGTCACGTGTCCCGAAGACTTATAGAGTGTGTCCCGAACTTCTCCGAGGGCCGTGACGCCTCCGTCGTGGATGCCATCACCCGCGCTATCCGCTCAGTACCCGGCATCGTCCTCCTTGATCGGGAGCTCGACGCCGACCACAACCGTTCCGTGCTCACCTTCGCCGGACCTCCGGACGCCGTCACCGAAGCTGCCCTGCGCGGTGTCGGGGAAGCTGTCCGCCTTATCGATCTGACCCGCCACACCGGCGTCCACCCCCGAATCGGAGCCGCCGACGTCGTACCTTTTATCCCCATCGAGGGCGTCGCGATCGAGGACTGCGTTCACCTCGCCGAACACGCCGGCGAGGAGATCTGGAAGCGCTTCGGCGTGCCCGTTTACCTTTACGAAGCAGCCGCCCGGCGGCCGGACCGCGTCAACCTCGAAAACATCCGTCGCGGGCAGTTCGAGGGCCTGCGCGAAGAGATTCAATCCAACCTGGAGCGCCGCCCCGACATCGGCGAACCTCGCCTCCATCCCACTGCTGGAGCCACCGTCGTCGGCGCGCGCAAGTTCCTCATCGCTTACAACATCAACCTCAACACCTCCGACCTCGACATCGCAAAGAAAATCGCAAAGACGATCCGCTTCTCCTCCGGCGGTTTTCCCAACGTCAAGGCGATGGGCGTGCCGCTCGCCTCGCGCAATCTCGCCCAAGTCTCGATGAACCTTACCGACTTCGAGCAGACCCCCGTGCACCGCGTCTTCGAGGCTGTTCGCGCCGAAGCCGCCCGTTACGGAGTGGATATCGCAGGAAGCGAGATCGTCGGTCTCATCCCCCGGAAGGCCATCGAAATGACGGCTGAGTTCCTCCTTCGCGCGGAGAATCTCCGCCCGGAAATCGTCCTCGAGAATCGCCTCGCCGAAGCGATGGCCGGCCGCGGCCTCGACGACTTCCTCGACACTCTCGCCGCTCCCACACCCACACCCGGTGGCGGCAGTGCCGCCGCGGCCTCGGGTGCGATGGCTGCCGCCCTCGGCGCGATGGTCGCCGGGATCGCGAAGCTTCCGGGATACGACTTTACGCCAGATCGTCTCTTCCTCGCCGAAGCCGTCCGCCGCGACGCCGCCGCGTACGATGCTGTCGTTGCCGCCTACCGGCGTCCGAAAGACGAACGCGCCCCCTTTTTGGAGGACGCGTTCCATCAGGCCACTATGGTGCCTCTCGAGGTCGCCGAATGCGTGTCGCGGGTCAGGTCGCG
>JAEHDI010000447.1 GCA_016880505.1 Bryobacterales bacterium
TCTGTGCTATAAGCCTCGCAGGGTCGTTCTGCACTGGGGCAGCGGGGGTTGTACCGATCCGCCACCGCAGCGCTTTCAAAGATTCAGAGCTAAGAACATACACGGGGGTTACACAAATGCGAATTAAGCGCATGGTGTTTCCGCTGGCAGCCATGCTGGCTGTCTGCTTGTGCGCGCAAGAGTTCCGCGGCAGGATTCAAGGCACTGTCGTGGATAGCAGCCAGGGCGCAATTGTGGGCGCCACCGTCACCCTCCTGAATGTCAGGACCGGCGTGTCGGTGAGCCGGCAGACTAACGAAACGGGTCACTACATCTTCGACCTGGTGGATCCCGGTGCCTACACGATCACTGTGGAATTCGCCGGATTCAGCAGGTTCGTGCAGGAGAATATCATCGTCCAGCAGCGTGGAGACATTAGCGTCAACGTTGTGATGAAGGCCGGAGACGTAAAGGAAACGGTGACCGTCTCGGCCGAGGCGACCGCGGTGCAGTTCAACACCGCGAAGCTGGAAACAACCGTCGACAGCAAGCTGACCAACAACCTGCCACAGTACTTCCGGACACCGTTCCTGCTGGCGCAGTTGGACCCGGCAGTGGAAAGGAACGACTACGCCTCGGAGATGATGCCCTATCACAGTTGGGGGCCGAACCAGCAGCGGGTTGGTGGCGGCCAGAATTTCACGAATGACCTTCAGGTGGACGCCGCTCCGGTCGGCGTCGGCTACAAGACCAGCTACGTGCCCTCTCCCGATATGGTGCAGGAAGTCAACGTGCAGCAGAACGCGATTGACGCGGAGTACGGCCACAGCTCGGGATCGGCGATCAGCCTCACGCTGAAGTCAGGCACCAACGAGTGGCACGGCACCGCTTTCTACCAGGGGCAGTACCCTTGGGCGAACGCGCTCGAAGATCGGGTCTGGCGAACCATTAACCTGGGCCGTAACCATATATACGGCGGCACACTGGGCCATCCGATCCTGAAAAACAGACTGTTCAATTTCGTGGCGTACGAGGGATGGAAGAAGACCGACCCCCAGAACCTTCTGAATACGCTGCCGACGGATCTCGAGAGGCAGGGGGATTTTTCGCAGTCTCTGAACAATGACGGCGGCCTGCGTACCATCTATGATCCGTGGAGTACCGTGACTTCCGCCGACGGCAGGACCATCACCCGCACGCCGTTTTCGAACAATAAGATACCGTCTTCGCAGTTGGACCCAATCGCAGTGATGTACACGGGCAAACTTTGGAATCCGAACTCGCCGGGTACTGGCCCCTACCATCTGAATAACTACTACGCTCCTCTGCCGATCAAATTCCCGTACAAGAATTTCTCGGACCGCGTGGACTATCAGGCTACCGACAACCTCCGGGTCTCAGGACGAGTGAGCCTGTTCCGGACGCCGATCACTACCTCTAACCCGACCGGTTCGGAGTTCTTCCAGTCGGACCGCGGCAGCGAGCGGAATGCTACCTCGATCACCGGTGATGTTACTTACACTCTGAGCGCCCGTACCGTGATCAACGTGCGTGGGGACTATCACAGTTTCATCGATGCGTCGAAATACGCCACCAATTTTTCGTCCGACGGCGGCTGGGCCAAAGTCTGGCCGGACTCCGACTTCTACAAGGTGGCGTTCGCAGATCCGGCCGTCCCGATCTTGATCCCGCGCATGTCAATCACCGGAACGGATGGCTACACGAGAAACTTCAACATGGGCCCGGGTGGCGGTTATTGGGACCAGCGGCCGACAGCGAACAGTTTTGACGCCAAAATCGCTCAGCAGCGTGGTTCCCACTACCTGAAGGGCGGCTTCGAGACGCGGGGTACCTACTCTCCCCAAGGGATCATTCTCAGCAATCCCGGTTTCGGGTTTGATGCGAGACCGACCAGCGACACCTATATCAATCCCAATACGTTGTTATCGGGTGACGGCTTCGCCACCTTCCTGATCGGTTCGGTGGCGCCCACGTTAGGAGGCGCCAGCGACTGGGATTCCAGCGCAACTTCCATGCCCGCTATTAACTTCCTGAAGCCGACCGTTCGGTTCTATAGCGGATACATCAACGACGACTGGAAGGTGACACGGAATCTGACCATGAATCTGGGCCTGCGGTATGAGTTCGAGCAGTCCTGGCGGGAGTCAAAGGATCGGGCTGTCCGCCCGCTCGACCTCAGCAGTCCGATCCCTGAATTCCAGGGCGCCAACGCCCCGCAGATGCCACCCGAGGTGCGGCAGTTTTACACCGGAACGTGGACCTTCAATGGGGCATTTCAGTTCGCGGAGAGTGGCAATCGCGGTCAATGGGACTCAGGAAATGGCACGCTGTCGCCCCGTATTGGCGTCGCCTACCGGCTCAACGACAAGACTTCGTTGCGGGCCGCCTATGGGCGCTACGTCACGCCCTGGATCCAGGGGACGACGGATTTCAACAACCTCACCACTCCGGGCTTTACCAACTATACGGCCGCCCCTCCGATGGTGCTGGGCGTGCCACAGATGCAGTTGCGCAACCCATTCCCGTCGACCTATCCGGTGACGCCTGCTTATGGGAAGTCTTTGGGTAGGTACACCCTGCTCGGAGATGGTATCACGTATTACAAAGGTGACCGCCCACGGCAGACCAGCGACCGGATCAACTTCTCGGTGCAACGCCAACTGCCCGAGGGGATGGTGCTGGACGTTACCTACTTCCTGAATCTCGGCCACTACATCTTCGACACCACTCGCAACATCAACATGGTGGATCCCCAGATCGCTTATCAGTACAAGGATGCCGTGAACCAGTCGGTGGCGAATCCCTTCTACAACATCCTGACGGTGGACAAGTTCCCCGGACCGTTGCGCTACCAGCAGCAGGTGAGCATCCTGTCACTGATGAGGCTGTATCCGCAATACGGCGATCTCTACGTGATCGACGAGCAGCCGGGCGGTGACATGAAATACCACTCGCTGCAGATCAAGGTGCAGAAGACCTTCAGCAAAGGCTACTCCCTCCTGCTCGGATACAACTACCACTACGAGCAGGATCAGCGCTTCTATGACGACATCGCACAGTACAAACAACAGTACATTTGGATCGATTCGCCCAACTCGCGGCACCGCCTCTCTGCCGCCGCTACTTGGGAAGTCCCGGTCGGCAAGGGCCGGATGTTCATGGGCGATGCGCCGCGTCTGCTCGATGCGCTCGTCGGAGGCTGGGATCTCACGCCTGTGCTCTTCTGGCGGTCCGGGCGCTATGCACAGTTCGGCGGGATGGTAGTGAACGGAGACCCGAAGATCTCCAATCCCGGACCCCAAGGGTGGTTCAACGCCTCGGTGTTTTCGCCACTGCCTGCCTATACGCCGCGCACCAATCCCTGGCTGTATTCCGGGATTACCGGGCCCGGACAATTCAATATGGACGCTTCGCTCGTCAAGTCCTTCCATTTGACCGAGAAGGTCAGGTTTGAGTTGCGCATGGATGTGTTCAATGCGCTCAACAACATTACCTGGGAGGACCCCGACACCAACATTTACTCCAGCAACTTTGGCCGATCGCAAAACAACGATCAGCTAGCCAACACATACGGCCGTCGGACTCAACTCGGTCTTAGAGTGGAATTCTGACCGCCAGTTTCCACCGATCTGACGTCGAAGCACCCCGTGGTCGCCGGTGAGCGGCGGCTACGGGGCGCTTAGCGTGTATTCCCGGGTCCGACTCTCTGCTCCTCTTCGCGGAAGAACTTCGCGAACATCCCGACGATCCAACGGAAGGACTGCCCGCTTCCTGAAAAACGGTAAGATCGGCAGTTATGCCCGCTAACGACAGCGCCGGACCGGCTGAGCTCACAGTCAAGGCGATCGGCCTCGGCCTCTTCCTCGCGTTTGTGTTCGGTTCCGCCAATGCGTATCTCGGGATGCGGGCGGGCCAGACGGTGGGCGCGACAATTCCCGCGGCGGTGATCGCGATGGCGCTGTTCCGGCTGAAAGCGGTGCGCGGCGGTATCCCGGAGCAGAACATCGCGCGCACCGCGGCGTCGGTCGGCGAGGCGCTGGTGGCGGGGGCCATCTTCACGCTGCCGGCGTTCATGATGGTCGAGATAGGCGGCGTCCGCCTCTGGCAGGACCTGCGTTCGCACTACTGGGAAGCGACGTGGATTCTTCTGGCAGGCGGTCTGATCGGCGTCTTCTTCATCATTCTTCTTCGCCGCCCTCTGTGCGTGGACGCGGGCTTGCCGTGGCCGGAGAGCGTTGCCAGCGCGGAGATCGTGAAGGCCGGCGACCGGGCAGGCACGGCCTCCCGCCTCATTTTCGGGGCAATGGGATTCGGCGGGCTCATCCAGATCCTGAAGAGCGAGAAAGGACTCCAGATCTTCCGCGATTACACCGAGGGTTTCCTCGCGTTCCCGCGTTCCGCCGTGCGGCACTTCAACTTCGACAAGCAGACGATCGGAACGGTAACCCACGGAGGCGGCATCCCGTGGTCCACGCCGAGCCTCTCCCCCGCCCTGCTGGGGATCGGCTACATCATCGGACCGAAACTCGCGTCAATCAACGTCTCGGGCGGCATTCTCGCGTGGTGGGTTCTGATCCCGCTGCTTCTGTTCTTCGACCCGGACCTCGCAGTGCGGCTTGGCGGCCCGGAGAACGCGCCGCCGGATGTGCTGGCCTACACGATCTGGTACAACATCGTGCGTCCGATTGCCGTGGGCATGATGCTCGTGGCGGCCTTCCACACGCTGTTCGGAATGCGATCGTCGATCGCGACGTCGCTGAAGGGCGCGATCCGGGCGTCGTCGTCGGCGGGCAGCAAAACAGCGGCGGTGGAACGAACCGAGCGCGACATTCCGGCGAAGTGGGTCCTGCTGTCGATCGTGGCCCTGATCGCTCCAATCACCGCCATCTACCAGCACTTCACCGGAGGATGGGGCAGCGCCATGGTGGCGGCGTTGGTGATGACGGTGACGGGTTTCCTGTTGTCGGTTGTCGGCGGTTATCTCGTCGGGCTGGTGGGAAGCTCGAACCAGCCGCTCTCGGGGCTGACACTGTCCTCCCTGGTTGTCTCCGCACTGGTGCTGCTGGCGATCGGCGTGAAAGGCGCGGCTGGGGTGGCCGCCGTGCTCGGTGTGGCGGCGGTGGTAGCCTGCGCCTGTTCAGTTTCCGGGTCGCTGGTGCAGGACCTGAAGGCGGGTCACCTGCTCGGCGGCACACCGTGGAAGATGCAAGTGGTGGAAATCCTGGCGGTGGTGATGCTGTCGTTCTTCCTGACCGCGCCGATCATCGTGCTGCACGAAGCGAACCTGGCGACCGGCGGCATCGGTGGGCGCGCATTGCCGGCGCCACAGGCGGGCCTGATGGCGCAGCTCGCGCAGGGGATCGTCGGCGGTCAGATGGCGTGGGGACTGTTGGGAATCGGGGCCGCGTTCGGAGTCGCTCTGATCGCCTGCGGCGCGCGTGCGCCGATGCTGATCGCGGTTGGAATGTACCTGCCCTTCGACACCTCGGCGGCGATCTTCACGGGGGGACTGATCCGCGCGATCGCGGACCGCGTTACCGTCCACTATTCCGACAGCGAAAAGGTGCACGTGGAGGAGAAGGGTACGCTGCTCGCCTCTGGCCTGATCGCGGGCGAGGCGATCGTCGGGATTCTGCTGGCGGTCCTGTTCATTTCGGGAGTGCCGTCGATTACAAGGGCGCTAACGGGAGGCGACGAATTCGGTTTCTACCCCGCGTGGGGAGGATGGCTGTCGCTGGCGGCATTCGCAAGCCTTGTGTACGTGCTGGTTAGAATTCCTGCCAGGCGGGCGAGCCGGTAAGAGCGGCTGCCACCCAACCTGCACACGCTGAAGCCTGCGCTACCGCTCAGAGCGCGAAGCTGAATCCGGCGGAGAGTTCGGTCTGGCGCAGCCAGCCGCTCGGCGCCTGGATGAAGAAATCGGGCTTGGGCGTGTGGTACTGGCGGACATCGGCCCGGATCAGGAACATCGGGCTGACGCGGACCTTCACCCCGCCGCCATAGTTCAGGCCAAATTTCGTGGAACCTCCTCCCGACGTCACCGATGACCCCGGCGGAACGTAGTTGTTGAAGTGCGCGCCACCAGTGAAAAACGGGCGGACCGGCGAACCCTCGGGAAGGGCGTACGCAAGGAAGTTGTAACCACCCTGGTGGATCGCCATCCCGTACTTCTGGTCGAGAGTCAAGTTCGTCCGGTTGTAAGCATAGCCGAACTCGTGGCCGAAAAACCTGTACGAATTCAGCGTCAGCCGGAATCCCAACCGGAAACCGTCGCCGAGTTCCACGCCCGGCACGAGTTCCTTGTTGCTCAGAAGCGACATGCCTCCGTGCACCCCAATCTCGGCGACTTGAGCCGCCGCGGTGAAGGCAATCAAAGCTAATGCGAACGTGAGCCGGAGAATCATCCTCATTTTCTTATCGTATCAGGTCGCCGTGGAGCTACCAGCAGAGCCGCGACCAATGGGAGTGGTCCTCACACAACCACAACGTGCAACTCGCCGGGGCCGTGGACGCCACGAATAAGAATCTGTTCGATGTCGGCGGTGCGGCTGGGTCCGGTGATCAAGACCATCGAGCTGGTCTTCTCAGCCGGGTTGGACAGGACCGTGAACAGTTCGTCCAGGCCGGTGAGAAGCCGTTCCTTCGCGACGATCGCCACGTGCGCGGGCGGCAGCAGGGAGATCAGACGCGCCTCCTCGCGGGAGGAAAGCATCACCAGCGTGCCCGTGTCGGCGAGCGCGTAATCGGCGCTCGTAATCCCGATGTCCGCCGTCGTGCAAAGGGACCGGAGCTCCTCCCGGTCGTATACGTCTGTCCGCACGCCTAGCAGACTCGCGATTCCCCACTCGCGCAGCA
>JAEHDI010000051.1 GCA_016880505.1 Bryobacterales bacterium
CCGTTCATGTACTCGGCCCCGAAACTCTCCGCCTGCTTCTTGATATTCTCGACGAGTTCCGGGCCGTTGATCCCTTCTGGAAAACCGGGAAAGTTCTCCACCAGCGTGGTCAGCGACAGTTGCCCGCCGGGTTCGTAGCCGCTTACCACCAGGGGTTTCAGATTGGCGCGAGCGGCGTAAACAGCGGCCGTGTTCCCCGCGCAGCCGGATCCGACAATGATTACGTTTCGCATGGAAGGAATGAACCTGCGTTGGAATTTCTTATGCTAGCATGACGCCGCCGGAGCCACGCCCGGTTTCAAGCGCCTGTCCACAAGCGGACCAACTGGTTGGCGACCAGCGCGCCCGCGTATGCCAGTCCACCCATGTAGCAGAATTGCAGCACCGGCCATTTCCATCCGCCCGTCTCGCGGCGCACAACCGCAATCGTCGACATGCACTGCATCGCGAACGCGAAGAAGACCAGGAGAGCCACTGCGCCCCCGAGGTGCAGATCCTGCCGCAGCGCCGCTTGAAGGCCGATGGACTGCGCGTCGCCCTCCATCCCGTAGATCGTGCCCAGCGTGCCGACGATCACCTCGCGTGCGGCAAGCGACGTGATCAGTCCGATGCCGATCTTCCAGTTGAACCCCAGTGGCTGGATCAGCGGCTCCACCGCCCTGCCAATCGTGCCGGCGACGCTGTCCGCAATCGCGGGCGCCCGGCCATTCTGCAACGGCAGGTGCGCCATGATCCACAGGACGACTGCCATGAGCAGGATCACAGTTCCCGCCCGCCGCAAGAATATCTTCGAGCGATCGAGCAGCCGCAAACCGAGCGATTGCAGCGTCGGCCAGCGGTAAGGCGGCATCTCCAAAACGAACGGCGTCCGTTCGCTCTTCAGGATCGACGATTTCAGCAGCCGCGCTGTCGTCACTGCCGCCAGAAAGCCGAGTAGGTACAAGCCCAACAGCGCCGCCGCCCGCGTGCCGAGAAACGGCCCCAGCAGGGCGCGCTCCGGAAGGAATGCGGCGATGATCAGCGTGTACACCGGCAGCCTCGCCGAGCACGTCATGAACGGGGCGATCAGGATTGTCGCGATACGGTCCCGCTTGTTCTCGATCGTGCGTGTCGCCAAGATTGCCGGCACGGCGCATGCGTACGCCGACAACAGCGGGATGAACGACTTGCCCTGCAGCCCGACGCGCGCCATCGTCCGGTCAGCGATCAGCGCCGCCCGAGCGAGGTACCCAGAATCTTCTAGAATTCCGATGAACAGAAACAGCAGCAGGATCTGGGGCAGGAAGACCACCACCGACCCGACACCACCCCACACACCCTCGATCAAGAGGGAGCGCAACGCGGACTCCGGCAAAAGTTTCTCCAGCCATGCGCCCGACATCAGCACCAGGGATTGGATCCCGTCCATCAACGGCCGCGCCCAGGAAAAAATCGACTGAAAGACGGCAACCACAACCAGCCCGAAAACAATCGGACCTTTCAGCGGATGGAGAAAGATCGCATCCAGACGGCGTGTCCAGCGCGGCGGTGCCGGGGGGTGATACGCCGCCCGGTCTCCAAGGCGCCCTGCCCACTGCCGGCAGTGCGGCACGTCCTGGATGACGGGGAGTTCCACCGGCGCCGGTACTCCCACCGTGCCGCCCAGGAACTTGAACACCGTGTCGACGCCCTCGCCACGGGAGGCGCTGATCAGAGTCACAGGCGCGCCCAGTTGTTGCGCCAAAGCCTCGACGTCCAGCGTTCCACCGCGTGCGCGCAAGTCGTCCGCCATGTTCAGGATCACCAGAGTTGGGATCCCGAGAGCCAGCACGGGCGCCGCCAGCACCAGGTGCCGCCCGAGGTTGGTCGCATCGAGGATCAGCAGAATCGCGTCGGGCTTCGACACCCCCTCCATGGACCCCTGAAGGACGTCGAACGTCACCTGCTCGTCTTCGCTCCGGGGAGACAGACTGTAGACCCCCGGAAGGTCGACCACGGTGACCGCTTTATTCGCATCCAGGCGCGCCTGCCCGATCCGCTGCTCGACCGTCACGCCAGGAAAGTTGGCCACCTTCTGCCGCAGCCCGGTGAGCCGGTTGAACAGTGTCGACTTCCCAGAGTTCGGCGGTCCCACGATCGCCACCGTGCGAGGTCTGGCGCCCTTTTTGTGTGTCGGTACCGCCAGTGTGGTCGTCGGCGCGGAGCCGCAGCCGTGACAATCGCTCATCTCGAGCTCCTACGGGCGGAATTTGGGGGGGTTACGAAGCACCAGATGGGTAGCGGTCTCCCGCCGAAGGGCGACCTCGGAGCCGTCGACACGGTATACCCGCGGATCGCCGCCTGGCGCGCTGCCGGCTGCCGTAACCCGGCTTCCCGGCAAGAAGCCCATCTCCATCAGCCGCCGCGACATGTCCTCCGGCAGTTCAAGATGGTCGAGAACACCGTGTTCCCCTTCGCGGAGATCCGTCAGGGATCGCGGGCTTCTGTTGAAACTCAGTTGCACCACGATTCTAGTATGAGACCTCGTTGTCGGAAAGTCAAGGAGCCGCCACCCTACGGGAAACCTCTCTTCCCATGCTACAATTTCTCGCGTGCTGGGTGGCGAGCCAAAGCAGGGCTACTCGCGTATCGAGGTCCGCCGCATGCTCAACTTCACGGAGCGGCAGCTTCGAAGCTGGGAGAAGGACCGCCTCATCCCACGTCTGGAGACATTTGCCTTCTCCGATCTTATCGCCCTGCGCACACTCGTGCAGCTCAAGCGAGCCGGGATCTCTACCCCAAAGATCCGGCGCGCCGTCGAGGCACTGCGCGACAAGCTAAGCGCCGTCTCCGACCCCCTCCGCGATCTCAAAATCTTCTCCGACGGAAGAAAAATTACTGTTCAGGTCGAGGGCGGGAAGATGGAGCCAGTGTCCGGCCAGTTGCTCCTCGATTTCGACCGTGAATCGCTCCACAAAATGCTCTCGTTTCCTCGCCATGGCGATCGGGATGACGACAAGGCTGCGCGCCAGGCCCGCCAACTCGAAGCCACCCTCTGGTTCGAGAAAGCCTTGGAACTTGAACAGACCGGAGCCCCCGTCGTCGAGATCATCGGTGCGTACGAGAAGGCCGTCGCACTCGACCCGCTATCGGCAGGCGCGTTCGTGAACCTGGGCACCGTCTATTTCCACCAGCGGAAATGGGACGAGGCCGAGCGTAATTACCGCAAGGCTCTCGAGGCCGACTCGAGCTACTCGCTCGCCCATTTCAATCTCGGCAACCTGTACGACGAAAAGGGGGATCGCTCCAAGGCCTTCCTCCACTACCTGATGGCGATCCGCCTCAACCCGTCCTACGGCGACGCACACTACAACCTCGCCCTTCTCTACCAGAGCTCCGGCCAGGCTCTCCGCGCAGTCCGCCACTGGAGAGCCTACCTGAAGATAGACCCTGCCAGTCCCTGGGCGGCCATCGCCCGGCAGGAACTCGACAAGCTCTGCCGCGACACAATCCTGACCGGCTCCAAGTCGCGCACCCGGGGTCCCGACGCCGAAAGTGTATCCTAGAAGTTCGACCATCGAATCCCAGCCGCGACCAAAGGGAGCAGTCCGACACACGGCTGAATCCGAGCCGCGACCAAAGGGAGCGGTCCGACAAAGCAGTTTCGGAGACAAACCTTGACCCGCTTGTTGCAAGCCATTCGCAGTTTCTTTTCGATTCTTTTCTCCGGCCGCCTGCCCGCCGATGTCACCGCGGCGCTCGGCCTTGCGAAAGCGGCTCCCAAGCCCTCTCCCCGTCCGCCGGAGCCATCCGTGCGTCCGGTTGACGGCGCGCTCCAGTTGCTGGCCATCCTCCAGCGTGACGCCCGCCTCGTCGACTTCATCATGGAGGACGTCTCCGGCTATGCCGACGAGCAGGTCGGCGCGGCCGTGCGCGGCCTTCACGAGCAGTGCCGCCAGGCGCTTGCCCGGTATCTTCGCCTTTCGCCCGTAATCGACGGTGTGGAAGGCACTTACACCAAGGTGGAATCGTCCGACCCCGCCCGGGTGAAGTTCATTGGCAACCTTCCCGCGAAGGGAACCCCTGCCGGCGGCACGCTCCGTCACAAGGGCTGGCGCGCGGAGAAGATCGATCTGCCGCCGGTCGACCGGCGGCAAGACCTCAGCGTCATCGCCCCGGCGGAAATCGAAGTCGAGTAGCTAGCCTTGCAGCCTGCATACGTCATCGGCATCGACCTCGGTACCACGAATTGCGCCCTGGCGTTCGCCGAAGCGCGCGTGGAATCGCCGCACCGGTTGCCACCCGTGCTCCAGTTCGCGGTTCCGCAACTGGTGAACCCGGGCGAAGTTCGCGAGGAAGCTCTTCTCCCCTCGGCGCTCTTCCTTCACGGTCCCACCGACCTCCCCGCCGGCTCCACAGCGCTTCCCTGGGACCCGGAACCGGCGGCCGTCACCGGCCAGCTCGCGCAAAAGCGCGGTGTCGAGAATACCCGCCGTCTCGTTGCGTCTGCGAAATCATGGCTCTGCCACGCGGGGGTCAACCGCACTTCGCCAATCCTGCCTGTTGCCGCGCCGGACGGCGTGCCGAAGATCTCTCCGGTCGAAGCGTCGCGGCGATATCTGGAGCACTTGCGCAACGCCTGGAATTGGGTGCGTCCCGATGCGCCATTCGATGCGCAGAACATCCTGGTGACCGTTCCCGCGTCCTTCGACGCTGTTGCCCGCGAGCTTACGCTGCGCGCAGCGGAGGAAGCCGGCTACGCAAATGTCGTCCTGCTCGAGGAGCCGCAGGCGGCCTTCTACGCCTGGATTGAGCGCCACCCAGACTGGCGCGATCGCGTCCGCGTCGGTGACCTCATCCTCGTCGTCGACATTGGCGGTGGCACCACCGACTTCACGCTCATCGCTGTCACCGAGAGCGCCGGCGAGCTTCAACTGGAGCGCGTCGCCGTCGGCGAACACATCCTGCTCGGCGGCGACAACATGGACCTCGCGCTCGCGCGCTTCATCGAGCAGCAGTTTTCTGCCGGCGGGCGAAAGATCGATTCCTTCCAGCTCCACGCGCTCTGGCAGAATTGCCGGCTCGCCAAGGAGCGTCTGCTCGAAGACGGGAACACGGCCGAAGAACACCCGGTGACCATCCTCGGTAAAGGCTCGGGGCTGGTTGGCGGAACCATCAAGGCGGCTCTCCGCCGGGGAGACATGGAACGCATCCTGCTCGACGGTTTCTTCCCGCAAACATCGAGCAACGATATGCCGCAGCGACGCCGCGCCGGTTTGCAGGAGCTCGGCCTGCCTTACGCCGCCGACACCGCGATCACCCGCCACCTCGCGCGCTTTCTCCGCCAGCAGGCCTCATCCGCCGAGCACGGCTCCGTGCGTCGCGGCCCGAGCGGCCTCGCCTGTCCGACGCACGTTCTTTTCAACGGCGGTGTGCTGCGCGCCGGACTTGTCCGGGAACGTCTGCTCTCCACGCTGAACGTCTGGCTTGACGGCGAAAGCATGCCGGCTGCCAGGCCCCTCGAGGGGGACGACCTCATGCACGCCGTCTCCCGCGGCGCGGCCTACTATGGTCTTGCGAGGCTCGGCCACGGAGTTCGCATCCGCGGCGGCGTCTCGCGCACGTACTACGTCGGCATCGAGACCGCCATGCCCGCTGTGCCCGGCCTTCCGGCTCCGCTCAAAGCGCTCACCGTGGCTCCGTTCGGTATGGAGGAGGGAACGGAGCTGCGCCTCACCGGCCGTGAGTTCGGCCTGGTCGTCGGCGAACCGGCCGAGTTCCGTTTCCTCACCTCGGCGTCGCGCAAGGACGACCCCGCCGGTCATCTTCTCGATGAGGTGGGCGACGACGTCGAAGAACTTTCTCCCATGGAAGTCACCTTGCCTTCGGCCGGCGACGCCGGAGAAGTCGTGCCGGTCACCCTGGAGACCGTTGTTACTGAAACCGGCCTCCTCCAGTTATGGTGCGTGGCCCGCGACGGCCGCCGCTGGAAGCTCGAATTCAACGTTCGCGAACGGGTCTCTCCATGAAAGTCGGCATCGATCTCGGCACCACGAACTCCGCGCTCGCATACATCGATCCAGCCGAGGCTGCCGGTGCCGATTTCCCGCCGGTGCATTTGCTCCCCATCCCGCAGCATGTCGAGCAGGCGATCGTCGAACCGCGGCGCACGCTGCCGTCGTTCCTCTTTCTCGGAGACGACCGGCAGTATGTCGGAACGTTTGCACGCGAGCAGGGTGCGCTCGTGCCAACCCGTGTCGTGCACTCCGCAAAATCCTGGCTTTCGAACCCGGATGTCGACCGCACCGCTAAGATCCTTCCCTGGGACGCCCGCGAAAGCGGCCGGATCCTTTCACCCGTCGAGGTCTCCGCGCGCTTCCTTGGCCACATCCGCGAAGCATGGGACGCCGCGCGGTCCGAGCCTCTCTCGGCCCAGGAAATCGTTCTTACGGTGCCTGCTTCGTTCGACGAAGAGGCGCGGGAGCTGACGGTCGCCGCCGCCGCAGAGGCCGGTCTCGCCAATTTCACCCTGCTCGAAGAGCCAGCCGCGGCGTTCTATTCGTGGATCGCCAACCACCTGTCGCAGTCCCGGAAGAATCTCTTTGACGGCCAGCTCGTGCTGGTCTGCGATGTCGGCGGCGGGACGTCGGACTTCACGCTCATACGCATTCACCGCGAAGGTGATCACATCGACTTCACCCGCACCGCCGTCGGCCGTCATCTCCTTCTAGGCGGCGACAACCTCGACCTCACCCTCGCCTGGCTGGTCGAAACGAAGCTTGGCGTCGCGCTATCCATCCGCCAGCGCAGCGCTCTCCGGCGCCAATGCGCCGCCGCCAAGGAACGCCTGCTTTCCGATGCCTCTCTGCCCTCGGTCGAGATCCGGGTTCTCGGCTCCGGCACCTCCATCGTGGGCGGGACCCTCAAGACCGAGATCCTGAGGGAAGAGGCGCTGGAGCTGGCCCTCGAAGGCTTTCTGCCTTTCTGCGAACTCTCCGAGCGGCCTCAGGAAGAGAAGCGCAGTCTCTTCCGCGAGCTCGGCCTGCCGTACGTCTCAGACCCCGCAGTTACTCGCCACCTCGCCGCGTTCCTCGCGAGCGCCGGACTCGACACCGCCGGTCCCGACGCGATCCTGTTCAACGGCGGCTTCTTTATGCCGGATCTGTTGCGCGAGCGCGTGGCCGATGTTGTCGGAAGCTGGTACGGGCGCAGACCACTCGTCCTCGAGAACCGCGACCTCGACCTCGCCGTCGCCGTCGGGGCCGCCTATTACTCCTACGTTCGCTCCACCGGCAGCGGGCTCCTCGTTCGCGGCGGTCTGCCTCGGACGTACTACATCGGCATCGGCGGCGGTCCGGGCGGGGAGAAGGCGCGGGCCGTCTGTCTTGTGCCGCGCGGGGCCGAAGACGGCGCCTTCCTCGAACTCGATCGTGACGACCTTCAGCTCGTCGCCAACCGCCCGGTTTCCTTCCGTCTCTACAGCTCGCTGACGCGCACGGGCGACACGCTCGGCGACGTCGTCGAGTTCGATGCCCCGCAGCTCGGCGATGAGGTGCACGTTCACGCACCACTCCACGCCGTGATCCGCTTCGGAAAGCGAACCGGCGACCGGCTCGTGCCGGTGAAACTGGCGGCCCGCCTCACCGAGATCGGCACCCTGGAGATCTGGTGCGAGTCGAAAGTCAGCGAGCACCGCTGGCGGCTCCAGTTCGAACTGCGCAAGACAGCCGTCGAGACGGAGAAGCCGCGCGCCGCGGCGGTCGTCAGCGAAGAGGCTGTCGCGAGCGCCGTCGAAATCGTTCGCTCCGCGTTTTCCACTGCCGAACCGCCGCTTGCGCCCGAAGAGCTTCCCGCGCGGCTCGAACAGGCGATGGGACTCGGGCGGAATTCCTGGCCGCTCGGCGTCATCCGCCGTCTTGCCGATGTCTTCCTCGAAACGGCCGAGGGGCGCCGCCGTTCGCCCGCTTGGGAAGCTCGCTGGCTCAACCTCTGCGGCTTCTCCCTGCGACCCGGCTTCGGCTATCCCGGTGACGACTGGCGCATCGAGCAGACCCGCCGAGTGTACGCAGCCGGTTTGCAGTTCGCCGGCCATGTGCAGAACGAAATCGAGTGGTGGATCTTCTGGGGGCGTCTGGCCGGCGGGATGAATCGCAATCAGCAGATCGACGTCTACCAGCGCCTCTCGCCGGCTCTCCTTCCCCGCGGCGGCAAGCGTCCGCGCATCAACAGCAGCCTTCTGCGGGAGATGTGGCGCGCGGCCTCCAGTCTCGAACTGCTGCCGCTTCAGACCAAGACCGACCTCGGTGAAGAGTTGCTCCGGCGCGTCCGCGCGGGCGATTACCGCGAGAGCGAGCTGTGGTGCCTCTCGCGCCTCGGCGCGCGCCAGTTGTTCTATGGCCCGATCAACCAGGTGCTGCCGCCCGCCACCGCGACTCGTTGGGTGGAAACGCTGATCAAGATCGCTCAGGCCGGCGAGACCGTGGTCGCCATCGCGCGGCGCACCGGGGACGCCTCCCGGGACTTAGCCCCCGCCACCATCGAGATGATTCGCCGCTCAGTGGAAGACGATCCGGCGAGCGGCCGCCTGCTTGCGGCGCTCGAAGGGGAACAGCCGGTTGGAGAAAGCGAGTTTAGCCGGATCTTTGGCGAGGAACTGCCCGGCGGCCTCGTCTTTGGTGATTCGGAGGAGTCAGGTGAACGAACTACAGACGGTTGAACGGATTCGCCGGCTCGTCCCCGGCATGGCCCGCTCGGGCGTCGTCCTCGGCATCGGTGACGACTGTGCCGTCTTCCGGCCACGAGGTTCCCGTGAAGATCTGCTCTTCACCACCGACATGGTGATCGAGGACGTGCATTTCCGCCGCGACAGCCACCCCGCCCGCGCCGTCGGATGGTGCACACTCGCGCGCGGCCTCAGCGACATCGCCGCCATGGGCGGCGAGCCGCGTTTCTGCCTCCTCTCGCTCGCTCTAGCGCCCTGGACGGATAGAAAGTGGCTGAACGCGTTCTATCGGGGCTTCCTTGATCTTGCCCGCCGTGCCGGCACGGTGCTGGCTGGAGGGGACCTCGCCCGTGCGAAGAAAGTCGCCTGCGACATCGTCGTCTGCGGCGCCGTTCCTAGAGGTCAGGGGCTCCGTCGCGGCGGCGCTCGTCCCGGTGACGCCATTTACGTCTCGGGCGAGCTCGGTGCTTCCGCTCTCGGCCTGGAGAAACGCTCCGGTGCCGCGTGGAAGCGGCACCTTCGCCCCGAGCCGCGATTGGAACTGGGTCGCTTCCTTCGAACGCGCCTGCGCGCCACCTCGGCCATGGATCTGAGCGACGGCCTCTCGCTCGACCTTCGCCGCCTCTGCCTCGCGTCCGGAGTCGCCGCTTCGCTCGACGGCCCGCTGCCGTCGTTCCCCGGCGTCACGCTGGACCAGGCGCTGCACGGCGGCGAGGACTACGAGCTTCTCTTCACCGTGCGCCCAGGGACACGCGTCCCCGAGTGGCATCGCGGCGTCCCGCTCACCCGCATCGGCACGATTCTCCGCGGCACACCCGGCCGCGTCGCCTACGCGGGCCACTCCCTTCCGCCCCTCGGCTGGGACCACTTCCGCCGGCGCTGACGGTGGTCACCCAATTCGATCGGATTGAGCGGAATAGATGGTCACAAGCCAAGGAAGCCACAGCCCTGGCTCTGCTCCGGTTTCATCTCTCGAAATGAACTCAGCACAGCGCAACGCGTCAGCGTAAGATTGGACGAATCCATGTCGATTTGTAACAATGCCTAGCTCCTTCGCGCAATCCTTCTCCAAACCGTTGCACAGCCACGAGCAAGTAAGCAGTCCAGAGTATGTTGCGAGGAGTTCGAAACCCGCGGCATCACCACCGGTAGCGATTCTCTTCGCGCCGCTGACGCACTGAAAGACGCCTGTCTCTCCTATCGGGGTGTACCCTGGCTTCGTGGGTTCCGGCTTCGCAGCCCTCAGAAACTCCTCGACGTCTGAGTCGTGCAGACCCAGACCGAAGATGACAATCTCGGAGTCATCCGGCAGGAACCTCGCACGCGCTTCCCGCGCCGCCTCCAGTGTATAAAAAGCACTGGGCCATCCGAACGCTTTAGAGAAAGATTCGGTTGCCCACGTCACGACTTTCGGAAGGTCGATTGTGGAAATGCCGAACGTCGCTGCTTGCCTCGATCGGTCATCGACTCTTGCGGAGGTCCACTCAATGGCCCAGTCGTCTGGAAAGAACTCACATATACAACCGGATGCACTAAGAACCTTGTCAGGGATCAATTCCGGGGACATGTACTCGGCGTGTGTTGAGAGGCGAGCTACGTAAAAACCACCGGACACATATTCGCTCACGGGAATCCCATCTCTTCACTTTGGACATTCTTTGCGCGATCGCTCTCAACCATTTTGCGGGCGGAGGGCAGACCTCGCACTTGTAACGCCGCTCGCCGCCTTCACTACCCCTCGCCGTCCGGTGGCTCCTCCGCAGCGGCGGACAGATCGGGATGCGCGAGCGGCTCCAGAAGCGCGCGGGCTTCGACCTCGGATTCAGCCGCCACCTGAATCCGGCAGGTCTGGTACGGCACCTGATCCGGATTCATTCCAAACCCTCCCCGGATAAACTGGCGTAACTCTTCATTGCTGCTCACCAAGTACTCGATCCCCGCCTCTTCAAGCGCGGCCTTCGCCAGGCCCAGCGCCACGGAGTCCTCCGTCTCCAGTACCGTCACAAGCTCCAGATCATGCGCTTCCTCGGCCACCTTCGGAAGCTCCGCCACAAGCGGCGCCCCACAGTCGGCGCACTCGGAAACTCCCTCCCGATACTCGGTACGGCACCGCGGACAATACACGCTCCACCTCCACGCCGCGCTACGGCGGCTGCCGGCTTACAGCATACTCCACCTGACTTCGACCCGCGGCCGCTGACCGCCGTCCCCGCGGAGCCGGGCACTCCGCTTTGTTACCCTGAAAATTCGCCTTGGCGACGAAAAGTGTCTGGGCCGCGGAACAGAGACCGCAAACATGCATAATTTGGACCTCATCGTAACGCTCGCCGGCGGCTTTATCGGTGCGCTGGCGCTTGGCTACCTGACTCACCGCCTGGGGTGGTCGTCCATCGTTGGATACTTGCTTGCGGGAATTCTCGTCGGTCCTCATACGCCGGGTTTCGTCGCCAACACGCACATGGCGGAGCAATTGGCTGAAGTCGGCGTGATTCTCCTGATGTTCGGCGTCGGCTTGCATTTCCACCTGAAAGATCTGCTCGCCGTAAGAAAAATAGCGGTGGCGGGTGCACTTGTGCAGAGCACGGTGGCGACCGTCCTGGGTGCGCTCGTGTTTCACGCCTACGGGTGGAACTGGTCCCAGGGCGTCGTTTTCGGGCTGGCCCTTTCCGTTGCGAGTACCGTCGTTCTGATCCGCGTACTTTCCGACAACGGCGCACTCCAGAGTCCAACAGGACGGATCGCCGTCGGCTGGCTGGTGATGGAGGACATCTTCACGGTTTTTGTGCTTGTCCTCCTGCCGGTCCTCTTTGGCGCGTCCGCCGCCCAAGGATCCCGCAGCGTGCCGATGGCAGTTGGAATCGCCGCGGCCAAGCTCGCAGTCTTCATAGGTTTCACCCTTTTCGTGGGCAGTCGCCTCATCCCGCGGCTCTTGAACAAGGTCGCCGACACACATTCCCGTGAGTTGTTCACCCTCAGCGTGCTTGCAGTCGCGATCGGAATCGCCGTCGGTTCCGCGTATTTCTTTGACGTTTCGATGGCCTTGGGCGCGTTCCTCGCAGGCATGGTAGTAGGACAGTCGGAATTCAGCGCACGCGCCGCCTCCGAGGCGTTGCCGCTGCGGGATGCGTTCGCGGTGATGTTTTTTCTCTCGGTAGGAATGCTGTTTGATCCTCGCCAGGCCTTCGAGTCACCACTGCTGATTGCCCTGACTCTCGCGATCGTCATGATCGGCAAACCGCTCGCAGCGATCATCATCGTTGCGGCGCTCGGATACAGCTCCAAAATCGGACTCGGCGTCGCGCTCGCGCTTGCGCAAATCGGCGAGTTCTCATTCCTTCTAGCGACGCTCGGACGGCAGGTGGGCGCGCTCCCGGACGGTGCGATGAATCCGATAGTGGCGGTCGCAATCATCTCCATCATGCTGAATCCGTTGGTTTATCGATGGGTGGGACCTATGGAACGCTTCATCGAACGTCATCCCGTGCTGTGGCGGGCGCTCAACCGACAGGCTGTACGCGAACGCGATTCTTCGATCGGATACCAGGAGGAGCGCAGCCCGGCCCATCGAGCCGTAATTGTGGGATATGGACCGACCGGACAAATGGTGTCCCGAATCCTGCGGCAACGCGGAATTGAGCCGACCGTGATCGAGATGAATATCGAAACGCACCGCAGGCTTCGCAGTGAAGGCCAGGCGGCGATCTATGGCGACGCAAATCAGAGAGAAGTCCTTGAGCAAGCCGGTATTGCCGGCGCGGCGAGCCTGATCTTGAGCGCCTCCGGCACAGCGGCCGCGACCGAAGCTGTGAGGGTCGCCCGCGAAATCAATCCCGATATTCAGGTGGTTGCTCGAGCTGATTACCTTCGGGAAACGGAATCGTTGCGCCGGGCAGGAGCGAACGAGGTCTTCTCCGGCGAGGGCGAAGTCGCTCTGGCGATTGCGGACAGCATCCTTCG
>JAEHDI010000448.1 GCA_016880505.1 Bryobacterales bacterium
CGTGTTCCGCGTATTCTGCGGTTCGATCTGCTGAATTCACGTTCAATGACTCGCCCGGTACCATTGCGCAAATTCCACCATCCCTTCCTCCGTCGTCTCGGGATGCCGAAAACCGGTTCGCCGCAGTTTCTCGCACGAGAAATGAGTCGTCTCCAGCAAAGCCTCGAGTCGCGGCCGAGTCAGAGGGCGTACACATCTCGGTCACCGGATGCTCGACCTGAATGCGCGTGTTCATCTCCATGAAGTAGAACGAACCGTCCGTATCGAGCAGGAACTCGATCGTCCCCGCGCCGACGTAGCTGATCGATTCCGCGAGCTTGACCGCGGCGTGGCCGATGTCCTCGCGCAAGGCTTGATCCACGGCCGGCGACGGCGCCTCCTCGACGAGCTTCTGGTGGCGGCGCTGCACCGAGCAGTCGCGCTCGCACAGGTGCATCACCTTGCCGTGGGTATCGCCCATGATCTGGATCTCGATATGCCGCGGCCGCGCCAGGTATTTCTCGATGTACACTTCGCCCGAGCCGAAGGCGGCCAGCGCTTCCTGCTTGGCGAGATTGAACGACTGCGAGAACTGATCCGCATCTACCGCGACGCGCATCCCTTTGCCGCCGCCGCCCGCGGCAGCCTTGATGATCACCGGAAAGCCGATCTCGGCGGCGACCTGCTGCCCCTCTTCCAGCGATTCGACGGGCCCCGGTGAGCCGGGGACGGTGGGCACCCCCTGCTCCTTCGCGAGCTTGCGCGCCGCCGCCTTGTCGCCCATCTGGCGGATCTGATCGGGCGTCGGGCCGATGAACGTGATGTTGGACGCCGCCACCTTCTCGGCGAACTCGGCATTCTCGGCGAGGAAGCCGTACCCCGGGTGGATCGCGTCCGCCCCGGTGATTTCGGCCGCGGCGATCAGACGGGGGATGTTCAGGTAGCTGTCGCGGCTGGGCGCGCGTCCGATGCAGACGTCGTCGTCGGCGAAGCGAACGTGCAGCGACTCCCGATCCGCCTCCGAATACACGGCGACCGTTTCGACGCCCAACTCCTTGCACGCGCGGATCACCCGCAGGGCGATCTCCCCGCGGTTGGCGATCAGCACTTTCTTGAACATTACGGCGTAAGCTCGATCCCGGCCCGGTCGGGTCCGCCCAGCCGGTTCCCTGACGAGTCGACACCCGAGACCTTCAGCGCGAACTCGCTCGGATTGGTCGCATAGAAGATCGCGCTCTCGTAGCTGATCACGCCCTGCTGATACCAGTGGAACAGGGATTGGTCAAAGCTCTGCATCCCGTATTGAATCGACCCTTCGGCGATCAGCTGCGGAATGTTGAGCAGTTTGGAGAGATCGCGGATGTTGTCGGCCACGGCGGCAGTGTTGATCAGGATCTCCGCCGCCGGCACCCGGCCACGGCCGTCTTTGCGGGGCACCAGCCGCAGCGAGACGATCGCCTGGAGCGCGGTCGAGAGCAGGTGGCGGATTTCATCGTGCTGGTGGGGCGGGAAAAACGAGATGACACGGTTGATCGTCTGAGTCGCATCGGTCGTGTGCAGCGTCGAGAAGACCATGTGCCCTGTGTCCGCGGCCTTGAGCGCCGTATCCAGCGTCTCCATGTCGCGGATCTCGCCGATCAGAATCAGATCGGGATCCTGGCGCAGCACGTGCCGCAGCGCCGAGTTGAACGACAGCGTGTCGTTTCCCACTTCGCGCTGCGAGATGTTGGCGTGCTGGTCGCGATGGAGGAATTCGATCGGGTCCTCGATCGTGATGATGTTCACGCGCCGGTTGCTGTTCACGTGATTGATCATCGCCGCGAGCGCCGTCGACTTGCCCGATCCCGTCACGCCGGTGACGAGCACCAGCCCGCGCGGCTTGAGCGCGATTTCCTCGAGCACGCCGGGAAGGTTCAGTTCGCGGATCTGCTTGACCTCGTAGGGAATCGCCCGGAACGCGAATGCCACCGTGCCGCGCTGCTGATAGACGTTGGTCCGGAACCGCCCCACCCCCGGCACGCCGATCGCGAAATCCGCCTCCTTGTGCTCGGCGAATTCCTTCACCTGGCGCGGCGTCATGATCTGCTCCGCCAGCGACTTCAGCTCCTCCGGCTTGAGGGGCGCCGTCTCGAGCGGTACCAGATCGCCGTTCACACGGATAGTCGCGGGCCGCCCGACCTTAAGCAGCAAGTCGGAGCCGTTGCGCTGCACCATGTGCGTGATTGCCTGTTTGAAGTTGAATGCCGGCAGATTGCTGTGCGTCGCTTCACCCATGCGGATCCACCCGGAAAAGGACTTGTCCGAACTCCACGGGCTGCGCGTTTTGCGCGCTGACCTCCCGAATAACGCCGGAGACCTCGGACTCGATCTCGTTCATGATCTTCATCGCCTCGATGATGCATACCACCTGCCCGACGGTCACCCGCGTCCCGACCTTGGCGTATGGCTGCGCGCCGGGCTCGGGCGACTGGTAAAACGTGCCGACCATCGGGGATTTGATCTCGAGCAGCGACGTCTTCGGAGCCGCCGGTGGCTCCCCCGCTCCTCGACCGACCTCCCCGGGGGGCAGGGGGCCGGCGGGGGAGGCGGGGGCCGGCGTGACAACCACGTGGCCGGTCGTATTGGATGGGTGCCCGGCCTTGGATACCCGCACCGACGACCATGCACCGAACAGACCGCGCCGGATCTCGATGGCGCCCACTTCCGGGGCGTCTTTCAGGATCTGCACAATCTTGGCGATGATGTCGAGCTTCATGGACCTCCAATAGACCGGGCGCCGCTCAGGACGTCAACCGAACACCTGGTATCTGGCATCCCCTATCCGCTATCCGGTGTTCGGTATCCAGTAGCGCGGTTTCCGGATAGCGGATAGCAGATACCGGATACCGGCCCCTCACACCAGTTCCAAGAGCTCAGTGCACCCATCCGTCAGCAACACGGGGCCCTGCGCCGACAAATGCACGTCATCCTCGATCCGCACACCACCGCTTCCCGCGATGTACACGCCGGGCTCGATCGTGACGACCGCGTCCTCCGGCAACGGCTCGGCCACGGTCCGCGCGAGCCGCGGCGCTTCGTGCACTTCGAGACCGAGACCATGCCCCGTCGAATGGCCGAACGCTGCCCCGAACCCGCGGGCTTCGATCGGATCGCGCGCCAACGCGTCCGCTTCGCGGCCCGTCATGCC
>JAEHDI010000052.1 GCA_016880505.1 Bryobacterales bacterium
CCTGGGCACGCAGATGCGCGCTGTCGGCGAAGTGATGAGCATCGGCAAGACTTACAAGGAAGCGCTCCAAAAGTCGATCCGGTCCCTCGAGATCGGGCGCCACGGGCTCGGCTTCGCGAAGGACTTTCACAAGCGGCCTCTCGAAGAACTGCTCGAGATGCTCTCCGATCCGTCGAGCGAGCGGCAGTTCCTGATGTACGAGGCATTGCGCAAGGGCGCGGGCGTGGATCTTCTTGCGGCGAAGACGCATCTCAAGCCCTGGTTCATCGGGCAGATGAAAGAACTCGTCGACCTCGAGGAAGAGATCCTGCGCTTCCGCGGCGGACCGCTTCCCGACGATCTTCTTGTCCGCGCGAAGAAGGACGGGTTTGCCGACCGGTACCTCGCGAAACTGCTGAACGTGGCGGAGGTGTCGATCCGCGAACAGCGCGGGCGGCTCGGCGTCGCCGAAGCGTGGGAGCCGGTTCCGGTGAGCGGGGTCGAAAACGCGGCCTACTATTACTCGACCTACAACGCTCCGGACACCTCCGTCGCCACTTCGAACTCGCGCAAGGTGATGGTCCTCGGCGGCGGGCCGAACCGCATCGGCCAGGGCATCGAGTTCGACTATTGCTGCGTTCACGCTGCGTTCGCCCTGCGGGACGAGGGCTATGAGTCGATCATGGTCAACTGCAACCCGGAGACTGTCTCGACCGACTATGACACCTCCAACAAGCTCTACTTCGAGCCACTGACGATGGAGGATGTCCTCAGCATCTACAAAAAGGAGAAACCCGCGGGCGTGATCGTGCAGTTCGGCGGGCAGACGCCGCTGAACCTGGCTAACACGCTTGCGGCGTCCGGCGTGAAGATCCTGGGTACGAGCCCGGAGACGATCGACCTCGCCGAAGACCGCGACCGTTTCCGCCAGATCATGGAGAAACTCGGCTTCCCGATGCCGCCCTCCGGAATGGCGGCGTCGGTCGCGGAGGCGCTGGAGATTGCGGGCCGCATCGGTTACCCGTTAATGGTCCGGCCGTC
Source organism: Bryobacterales bacterium (assembly GCA_016880505.1). GTDB lineage: Bacteria > Acidobacteriota > Terriglobia > Bryobacterales > Bryobacteraceae > JAEHDI01. Next base: position 1,021 of record JAEHDI010000052.1, read on the forward strand.
CTACGTGCTTGGCGGTCGTGGCATGGAAGTCGTCTACGACGACGAAGATCTGCGCGCCTACGTCGCCAAGGCCGTGGACGTGACGCCGGAACGGCCGATTCTCATCGACAAGTTCCTCGAGAACGCAATCGAGGCCGAGGCGGATGCGATCTCCGACGGTACGGACGTCTTCGTGCCCGCTGTGATGGAGCACATCGAACTCGCGGGCATCCATTCGGGCGACTCGGCCTGCGTCATCCCGCCCGTGAGCATCCCGGCCAAGCACATCCAGACGATCGAGGAGTACACCCGGCGGATCGCAATGGAGTTGAACGTGGTCGGGCTGATGAACATGCAATACGCCATCGCGAACGACACGGTCTACGTGCTGGAGGCCAACCCGCGCGCATCGAGGACGGTGCCACTAGTGTCGAAGGTGTGCGGCATCCAGATGGCGCGCATCGCCACGCAGTTGATGCTCGGCCGGAAGCTGGTGGATCTGGATCTGAGACCCCGAGTGGTCCAGCACTACGGCGTCAAGGAAGCGGTCTTTCCGTTCAACATGTTCCCTGAAGTGGATCCGCTGCTCGGCCCGGAAATGCGGTCCACCGGCGAGGTGCTCGGCCTGGGACAGACGTTCGGGGAGGCCTTCTTTAAGGCGCAGGAGGGCGCTCAGCAGACGCTGCCGATGGAAGGTACAGTGCTGATCACGGTCTCCGAAAAGGATCATTCGGCGGTGGTGGAAGCGGCGCGTCAGTTCCACGAGATGGGCTTCCGCATACTGGCGACGTCGGGAACGGCGGAGTGCCTCCTGGACCACGGAATCCCCGTGCTGGCCGTGAACAAGATGCACGAAGGGCGGCCGCACATCGTCGACTACGTGCAGAAACGGGAGATCCAGCTCATCGTGAACACACCGGCGGGCAAGCAGAGCCAGTACGACGACTCTTACATCCGCAAGAACGCGATCAAGTACAAGGTGCCATACATTACCACCGTCGCCGGCGCGCTAGCCGCCGCGAAGGGCATCGCCGCCCGCCGCCAGTCCGGCCAGGACGGCGTCAAGCCGCTCCAGCAGTACCACGCGGAAGTACGGTAGCGGGCCGGCAGCCCCCATCGAATCCAGCGCGGTTGCAACTGAGCTAGTGGTAAGCCAAGAAGACGCTCATGCGCCCCAGTGGGCGATCTTCGTCGACACGAATGTCCTGCTGTACTCGGCCGACACAGCCAACCCCGCAGCCTCGCTGACCGCCTTCCCTTCACTTCCTCAAACTGACTTGCCCCGCCGTTGGGAAATCCGCCGGCGCCTTCTGCGTCACCTTGCCCGTAGCCGCCCACTCCGTCCCGCGCTGGAGCGTCGTGATGAAACCGACACACTGCATCGCCGCCGGGTCGTGTCCCAGCGCCGTGTGGAACACCCTGCCCTTGCCGTAACGGATCGTCATCAGCATCGGCTCGTTCTCCCCCGTGCCCCGGTTTGCCGGATCGGAGTGCGCCGTCGCCAGTACCTCCACGTTCTTCGCCGGCCCGCAGAGGCTGTCGTACAACTCGTCCGCTGTATGCATCCAGACCTCCGGCAGGCCATTCGCGATCGGGTGGTTCCGGTCTCTCATCGCAACCTGAAAGGGCAGGCGCGCGCCGTGGCTGCCACATCGCCCCGGCTTCCTGTCCGTGACCACTTCGCCATCCCGAAACCGGATCATGGGACCGGACTTCTCGGTGGTCCGACTCTCCCACCCGCCGACGGCGATCATCTCGTTGAACTCCTTCCAGTTCGGAAACGCGTTGTTCGCGGCATGGAAGACCACGACTCCCCCACCCTCCCGGACGTACTTCTCGAATGCCGCGTTCGTCGCCGCCGTCCAGGGATCGCCGGTGTAGTTCAACACCACCACGTTGTACGCGGCGAAGTCCGGTTTGAAAGCGGTCATGTCGCTGCCCTTCTCGGGCGCGGTGGCCACCGAGACCCGGAAAAGCCCCGTCTGCTCCAGAAGCTGCTTCAGCACCGGCGTCGTCTCCCGCCATCCGTGATTGTTCTGCCCGTCGACGACCAGCGCCTTCAGCGCGGGCCCCTCCCCGAAGATCGACTTGGCCAGCATCGCGTGTACGCCCTTCACGCCGTCCACCACTTGCGTGACGTGCAGATCCACCGCGGCGCTGGTGAGCATGTAGGCATCGTCCCTCGACAGGCCGCGCTCTGA
>JAEHDI010000449.1 GCA_016880505.1 Bryobacterales bacterium
ATCGCCTACTTTGTCGACTTCGAGATGATTCAGGGCGAGCAATCGATCTATGTCAGCAACATTCACGCAGCCAACCTCGGCGTCCGCCTGGGCCTGGGAAAGCGCGCCGACCTGTACGCCGGCTACAACCACGTGGAGGACACCGGCGACGGCCGCATCAATCCTTTTCTCGGTTCCGGCGCGCGCCCAGATCCCTTCGTGCCGGTCCAGACCTTTCCGCTTGCCTTTCGGAGCCCGCTCGCCCGTTTGTCGATCCGGCTTCACGGAAACCTTCGCTGGAATGCGGGTTATCAGCATTACAACTATCGCGAGGACTTCTTCGGCCGGCAGAGCTACCGCGCCCACACCGGTTATACGAGCGTGCTATGGTCTTTCTAAACCATGAAGCTAAAGCTCACGCTCTTCAACAGCATCACGCTGATGATCATGGGCTGTACGCTGCTGACGGCGATTCCGCTCGCGCGGGGGCGTCTCAACCGTAACTGGCCGTTCCTTTACTTTCCTTTGGTGTTCGCCTTCTGGCGGGCCTTCGACGGCGCCTTGAATACATGGTGGATCTGCGCCGGGGTGGTCGTGGCCCTGCTCCTGCGCTTCGACCTTATGGGTGCACGGGCCCGTGCACCGTTGCGGTGGCTGTCAGTCGCCGCGCTGGTTTATGTTTTCCTGCGGGGAGTGGATCTGCTGGTGGGAGGGGAACTGTTCTACTTCTTTTCCGTCGGCAGGCCGGACGCCTGATACGCCCGCCAGCCGCCGTCGAGCGAGATCACGTCCGTGTAGCCCATCTTCTGGAGGGCGTCTGCCGCGAGCGCCGAGCGATACCCGCCGCCGCAATAAAGCACCATTTTTGTGCTCTTTTCCGGGACATCGGTCTCGATATCGCGCTCGATGATCCCCTTGCCGAGATGCAGCGCGCCGGCGGCATGCCCGGCGGCCCACTCGCTCTCCTCGCGGGTGTCGATGAGGAGGAACTTCTCGCACGAGGAGGCCAGCCTCTTGTAGCCGTCGATGTCGATCTGCCGCACCCGCGACTTGGAGTCGTTGACCAGCGCGAGAAAGCCCGGGTTGTGCCGTTTGCCGCCGTGAGAGAGAGCCATAAGAGTCATGCGGCGCGCCGGATGCGGGCGCCTACCTTTCCCAGTTTCTGCTCTATTTTTTCATAGCCGCGGTCGATGTGGTACACACGGTCGATCACCGTTTCACCGCGCGCCACCAGGGCCGCCAGTACCAGTGACGCGCTGGCCCGCAAGTCCGACGCGATGACGCCCGCGCCCGTCAGTTCCCGCGGACCGGCGACGATCGCCTGCCGGCCCTCCGTGCGAATGCTCGCGCCCATACGCACGAGTTCGAGCACGTGCATGAAGCGGTTCTCGAAGATGGTCTCCGTGATGAACGAGATTCCCTCGGCCTGCGTCATCAGCGCCATGTATTGCGCCTGGAGGTCTGTTGCGAACCCCGGATGTTCTTCGGTCGTGGCGTCCACCGCAGTCAGACGGCCCGTGCGGCGAACTCTAAGCGACGACTCACTTTCCTGGGCAACATCCACTCCCGCCTGCCGCATCTTCACGATCAGCGCGCCAAGGTGCTCTGGCACGCAACCCTTCACGAGCAGCTCACCACCGGTGATCGCGCCGGCGATCAGGAACGTGCCCGCTTCGATGCGGTCCGGGATGATCGTGTGTTCGGCGCCGTGCAGCCGTTTCACGCCGCGGATCCGGATCGTAGAGGTGCCGGCTCCTTCGATACGCGCGCCCATCCTCGTCAGAAGTTCAGCAAGGTCGGCAACCTCCGGCTCGCGCGCGGCGTTCTCGAGCACCGTCTCACCCTCGGCCAGCACCGCCGCCATCATCAGGTCCTCGGTGCCCGTAACGGTGATCCGGTCGAAGTGAATGAACCCCCCCTGCAAACCATTTGGCGCTTCCGCTTCCACGTAGCCGTGCTCCTGGCGGATCCGCGCTCCGAGGTGCTCCAGGCCGGCCAGGTGGAGGTCGATCGGCCGCGCTCCGATCGCGCAACCTCCCGGCAGCGACACGCGCGCACGGCCGCAACGCGCAGCCAGCGGCCCGAGCACAAGACTCGATGCCCGCATTGTCTTGACGAGGTCGTACGGCGCCTCCGGGGAGACGATCTCTGCCGTCTGCACACGCACCGCGCCGCCGATCGCCTTGGTGGAAGCGCCACAGCTCTCGATCAGCTTCTGCATTGTGCGGATGTCGCGCACGCGGGGAATCCGGTGCAGAATCACGGGCTCGCCGGTCAACAGACACGCAGCCAGCGCCGGCAGCGCCGAGTTCTTCGCGCCACTGACTTGAACTGCACCGGCTAGTGGTACGCCTCCCTGAATAGCGAACTTATCCACGCCTCAACGCCTCCGACACCCTGCCGCCGCAGGCCGCCAGCTTCTTTTCGGCTTCCTCGCGGGAGACCCCGAGCCTCGCCATCACAATCGCAGTTCTGACGGTGCCGCCGGACTGCTCGAGCAACGCTCCAGCCTGCTCGTAATCGACTTCCGCTGCTTTTGCGATGATTCTCCTCGCACGATTGACGAGTTTCTCGTTGGTCGGCTGCACGTTGACCATGAGGTTGCCGAACACGTACCCAAGGCGAATCATCGTCGCAGTCGAGATCATGTTCAGGACAAGCTTGGTCGCCGTACCGGCCTTCAGCCGCGTCGAACCGGTCACGACCTCGGGTCCCGGAAGCGGCGCGATCGGAATTTCCACGGCTCGCGAGAGCTCCGAGTCCGGCGTGCAACTGATCCCTGCTGTCACGGCGCCCACTCTCCGCGCGGCGGCGACCGCACCAAGCACATATGGGGTTCGGCCACTGGCCGCGATCCCTACAAGCACGTCTTTCGCGCTGAAGCCGCGGTCCTTAAGGTCGCGCGCGCCTCGCTCCGGATCGTCCTCAATCCCCTCGGCCGAATGGGCGAGCGCCCGCTCGCCGCCGGCGATGATGCCCTGCACCGTTTCCGGCGATACGTTGAACGTCGGCGGGCATTCGGAGGCGTCCAGCACACCGAGCCGTCCGCTCGTGCCCGCGCCGATGTAGAACAACCGCCCGCCCTGCTTGATCGCCGCTACGGCTACGTCCACCAGGCGGGCGATGTTAGGAATCTCGGAAGTGACCGAGGCGGCGACCTTCATATCCTCGGCGTTGAAGATCTGAAGTATTCCTTCGGTGGAGAGGGCGTCAATTCCTTCGGATGCGGGATTCGGCTGTTCGGTCAGGAGTTTACCGAGCATGGCCCTACACTGCGCCTGCCTTCTTCATCACCACGAGAGTGGTTTGCAAACCCAGGCGCGCCCCGTCCTCGGGAGCCGTGTCCTTCTTGAGCCGGCCAAGCACTTCGGGACTCACGCCGCTCTTGTAGCCAACCTTCTTCAAAGCCTGGAAGAAGCCGGCCAGGTCGATGACGCCTTCTCCCGGCATCAGCCGCTGGTTGTCGCGTATCTGGTCCGGGGGCAGCTTTGGCGCGTCGGACACGTGCACGTGTACGATCCGCTCGGCCCCTGCGTCCTCGATGTCGCGGGTCGTAGCGCCCGCATGATGCCAATGCCACGCATCGAGCAGCAACCCCACGTTCGGGCCGCACTCCTTGCAGAAATCGAGCATCTCGTCCATTCGCCAGATGAACTCGTGCGGATGCAGTTTCCGGAGATGCACCGGGCTCACGAACTCAAGACCCAGGCGCATTCGCGAGGGTGCCAGGATCGCCGCGACCGCCTGAAATCGGTCTTTGTAGATCTTGCGCAGCTCCGCCTTTGGAGTGTCGCTCGAAGGCAGAATCCAAGTCAGCAGCCCCGGCGCTCCGATGGAGGCGGAGAACTTCACCGTGGGCTCGAGCTTCTTGAGGCCCGCCTGGAACGTTGCTTCGTCTTTTCGGAACTCAACCAGCAGGTCGGTCGCCGCGGGCTTGAGCTTGAGCGTCTTCAGAAGTGCGCGGGTCGAATCCAGTCCCTCACTCATCGCCCGGCTGAGATAGATTTCCGTTCCGGGATAACCGAGCCGGGCGGCCATGTGAGCGAATTCCGGCCAGCCCACCTTCGCACCTGCGAGCAGCGAACCGTTCAAGCAGACGTACACCGCATCCTCCTAGTAGTTCTTCTCTTTCTCTACCCGCGGCCGGTCGGCGCGGCTCATCGACTTGACGCCTGCCAGGGACATATCCTCACTGGCCAACGCATTCACGCCCGCCATCACCTTCGCGACCGCTCTTCCGATATCCTCGACATCGGCCTCGTCGCCAAGGAGCAGGAATTGCGGAAGCCACACCGATTCCTCGTAGGCCGCCCGCTCTGCTACCGGACACCGGAAGGCACGGTAGTTGACCGGCTCCTCACGGTCGATCCGAAGCTGAGGGAAGTCCTCCGGCTTCGCACCGAACAGGTCGCTGCGATAGACCGGCTCATAGAACCGTCCGTCACTCGGAATGCCCTCGGCATCCAGCGCCGCGACGAACAGGTCGCGGGAGACGCGCCGATCCGCCGGCCGGTATTGGAAAACATAGTTGTAGATGGCCTCGCGCGTCAGCGCGGGCTGGGCAGGCAACGGGCGGACACCGTCGATTCCAGCCAGCATTCTGGTCAGCAGCGTGGCGTGCCTCGACCGCGTTGCGGCAAGCTCTTCCAGCCGCTCCAGTTGTCCAAGCAATACCGCTGCCTGGAACTCCGTGATCCGGTAGTTTGATCCGACGATCCGCTTCTTGAACTGGTCCGTGACGCTCGCCCGGCCGCAGTTGACCAGCGACTGCACCAGCTCGAAGCAATCCAGCCGCGAGGTAATGACAATCCCGCCCTCTCCCGACGTCATCAGCTTGCTCGACTGGAGGCTGAAACAGCCGATGTCGCCCATTGATCCAGCGCCCCTGCCCTTGTACTGCCCGCCGTGCACGTGGGCGCAATCCTCGATCACGATCAGATCGCGTTCTTCGGCCAGCTTCAGCAACGGGTCCATCTCGGCGAATCGCATGGCAAGGTGGACTGGCAGTAGCGCTTTTGTACGTCGCGTCAGCGCTTGCCTGGCCACCTCGACGTCCATGCAATACGTGTCGGGATCGACGTCCACGAAGATCGGGATCGCGCCGGCGTCGAGCACCGCCGTGGCAGTACCGTCCCAGGTGTAGGCCGGGACGATCACTTCGTCGCCGAACCCGATGCCTGCAGCCTTCAGCGCTGCTAGTATGGCGATGGTCCCGTTGGCGAGGCAGCAGCCGTACCGCGCCCCGTGATGCGCGGCGAACTTCCGCGCGAACTCATCCGCAAGCAGGTTCGGAAACGGGTAACCGCCCCAGTTGCGGCTCTCGAGCACAGTGACCAACCGCTCTCGATCCCGGCCGTCGTATTGTGGCCATGCCGGAAAGGGCTTGTTTCGAACGGGCTTGCCGCCCAGGATCGCCAAGTCGCTCATCTGAACTAGTATCGTATAGGGGGCTTCGCCCGCGATACCGCTTTCGGCTTAATGGCCCTGGCGGTCTCAAGGAGTGCGCTGGGCACTCCCGTGGCGTTGGGACGGCGGCTCAGTGGAAGTGCGTTGATAACCCCGGGCGCGGCATGAACCGGCGCCCGGGGCGGAAGGGATCTCGGATGGGCCTCAAGCGTTGAACGAACTGCCGCACCCGCACGTCGACTTCACGTTCGGGTTGTCGAACTTAAACCCTGATCCTTCAAGGGTTTCCACGTAGTCGACTTTGGCGCCATCAAGATAGAGCATGCTCGCCTGGTCCACGAAGACCTTGAGGCCGCCAAACTCGTAAGTTTTGTCGAGGAGGCCCGGGCTGTTCTCGAAAGCCATGGAGTAGCTGAAACCGGAGCAACCTCCGCCCACTACTGCGATTCGCAGACCAGCCGGCTTGGGCTCCTGCATGTCCAGGATTTCCTTCACCTTACCGACGGCCGTCTCGGTAATCTGAATCATATGTAATCTCCCTCTGTCAGGACTCCTACCCCCTCTATTCTACAGGTTGAGGCGGTAGCCCGCCAATCTACCCCGTCACTGCCACTTTATATCGATGTGGCTCCCAGGCGCAGGTTTCGCGAATCTGGTATGTTGTTCGAGGAGCCGTCGGGGGAGAAACGGCGCCGGTCTTCGGACAAGGGAGATCGAGGCGCCCCAAGACGCTGAAACCGCTCGGTTGTCTGCCGCGTCGTAACAATTGTATGAGCGGGATCAGCGGCGCACTCCCATTACCGTTGGCGGGCGGACAAGAGCGCGCAAAGGGCAAGGTGGACTACCGCAATACCGAGGAAGGCCTTCTTGTACGCCGGGTGCAAAAAGGCGACGAGATGGCCTTCCGGGACGTCGTGGAGCGATACCAATCGAAGGTGTTCTCCATCATCTACGGTATTCTGCGGAATCACAACGACGCGGAGGACATCGCCCAGCAGGTGTTCTCCAAAGTCTATTTCTCGATTCGGAATTTCGACTTCCGCAGTTCCCTGCTCACATGGATTTACAAGATTACAGTGAACGAGTGCTACGACTATCTTCGGAAGAAGCGAGTCCGGAAGCTCGTTTACGAGAGCGATTTCAGCGAAGAGGACACCGCTCGCCTGCATAGCTCTGCGGCGGTGAAAGACGCAACTCCCTCGTTTGACATAAGCCTTGCGCAGCGCGACTACGTGTGGAAACTGCTCGAGAAAGTCTCCGAAGAAGACCGCAGGCTTATGCTTTTGAAAGAGGTCGAGGGACATTCGGTTGAAGAGTTGGCTGCGATGACGGGCATGAATGAGAATACAATCAAGGTGAAGCTCTTCCGTGCCCGTCAGAAGCTGCTGAAGGTTGCCCAGCGACTGGCCCGTTCCACGGGCACGGCGACGGCATGACTTGAGGAACGCGGACGGAAGTGTATAATCCGCACAATATGGTGGAAACGCTCTCCGGCAGAACGGACAAAAGATCCGAAATGGAGACCGGGGAGGCGGATTTCGCAGGCTTTGAGGGAAGAAGTGATGCATCATCCCATTCGGGAAAAGCTTGAGGAATACCTGCGAGGCGAAGCTGGTCCCGGCGAGCTTCGGGAGTTCCACTCGCACATGGAAGGGTGCACGGAGTGCCGTGACAGTGTGACCGGAATGCGGGATCAGGCTCGGCTGTTGCAATGCCTGCGGGCGTCCGATGCGGTGGAGCCGCTCCCTGGTTTCTACGCGCGGGTGATGGGGCGCATCGAGTCGCAGCGCGCCGATTCAATATGGAGCTTTCTTCTGGAGCCCGTTTTCAGCCGGAGCTTGGTTGTAACATCCGTGCTTCTGGTGCTTCTGCTTGGAGGCTATGTCGTTTCGGGTGAGTTTGACAGGCCGCTCAACCCTACCAGCCCTGAAGTCATTCTGGCTGCCGAACCGAATCCCTCGGAGATGGTTGGCCTCAACCCGCAACGCGACCGCAACACGGTCCTACTGACGCTGGCCACATACCGGGATTAAGGTCAAATGTCCTGGGAAAACTGCTCATCCTGGCGGAATCCACGGGTTCTCCTGAGTTTGACTCTGATCTTCCTCTGTGGTGTCGTCGGCGGCGCCATGGTCATGCGGTTTGCGGTTCACGGCATCGTTGATAAGGCTGAGACGGGCTTGCCGGGTGGCGAAAAGGCGATCGCGCTGGAGCGCATGACCAAAGAACTCGACCTCAGTACCGACCAGCGGCGGGAACTCGAGACGGTCCTTGACGATTTCGTCATGTACGTGCAAACACTCCAGGCGCAGATGGACGAAGTTCGCGCCAACGGAAAACAACGGATCCTCCGTATCCTGAACGACCAACAGAAGCAGAAGTTCGAAAAGATGCTGGTCGATGTACAGGCGCGGCAGACCGCGCGGGTCCGGTGACCGTTTCCGTCGATTCGTAAGGCTTCCTTTACTTCCGTTGGGGCTACAATACGGGTGAGGCCATGTCCGTGGCGGCCACCCACGATTCGCCCTACAGTGGTTCCTGGTACCCGGCTAACCGGATCGAACTCGACGAGCTGATTGACCGCCTGTGGGAGTCGTCCGGGCAGCGAACGGGTGCATACCTGCTCGAAAATCCTCTCGGATTCGTCGTGCCGCACGCGGGCCTCGTGTACTCCGGAACGGTAGCGGCGTCCGCCTACCGTCACATCGAAAGATGCCGCCCCAAACGTATCGTGCTACTCGGGTTTGCCCATCGCGGCTGTCCACCGGGGCTGTGGATTCCCGATGTCGCCTCTGTCCGGACGCCGCTTGGAGAAGTCCGGGTCGACGCTGAGGTTGTCGCAGACCTCACGGCCGGGGGTGAATTCCGGATTCTGTCTGAGGCGCGGCTCTGCGACCACTCCATCGAAATCCAGTTGCCGCTCATCCAAAGGGCGGCGCCAGAATCGAGTGTTGTGCCTGTCTATGTCGGCCAGTTGAGCGACCGAGCTCGCCGCGAAGGGGCGAGCGCCCTCGCGCGGCGGATCCGCGCGGGCGACCTGCTGATAGCCAGCTCCGACCTGACACATTACGGCAGCGCATTCCGATACCAACCCTTCCCGGTGGACAACCGTGTGCAGGAACGCTTGCGGGGCCTGGATTTCGGCGTGTTGGACGCGGCGGCAAGCCTTCGACCGGAACTGTTCCTCAAGACCTTGCGGGAATCATCCGCCACCGTCTGCGGCTACGAGCCGGTTTCCCTGCTACTGTCTGCGATGCAGGCGAGCGAAGAGCAGGGAGAGGTCTTCCAGCAGGTCATCGACTACCAAACCTCGGGGGAGATCACCGGCGACTTTCACCACTCGGTGAGCTATGGCGCGGCCGGTTATTTTCCGTATTCGTCGTTCGAGGTAGACTCCGAGGCGCGGGAAGTGCTGCTCGATGTCGCCAGGCGGACGCTTCGGCAGTACCAGACAACCGGCCGGCGGCCCGTCTCCGTCGCACCCGGGCAAGATCACGCCGTTCTCGAGAAGAGGTCGGCGGCGTTCGTGACGCTTCACCGGGGCGGTCAGTTGCGCGGGTGTATCGGGCGCAACACGAGCGACATGCCCCTCAGAGAGGTGATTCCGGAGCTGACGATGGCGGCGGCACTGGACGACACGCGTTTCGGACGCGTCACCCCGGACGAGACCGGCATCGACGTCGAGATCTCGCTATTGACGCCGATGAAGCGAATCGTGGACCGCTCTGACTTCCGGGTAAGCGTGCACGGCGTGTTACTGCAATCCGGTCACCGGCACGGTCTGCTGCTTCCTCAGGTGGCCACCGAACGGAATTGGGGCGCCGAACAGTTCTTTCTAGCCCTGGCACGCAAAGCGGGGTTTGACCCGGGCGTGTACGACGATCCAGCCACCAAGCTGCATGTTTTCCGCGCGCAGATCATCCACTAATTCGGCCTCCCGTATACTGAGCTGGTGATGCTCCTTCTGACCGGTCCGACCGGCTCTGGAAAGACGCGCCATGTGCTTGAGCGTGTCAGGGAGGCGCTCGCCTCCCGGCGCACCGATTTTCGTCTGCTCGTGCCCACCGCGACGATGGCGGAGCACATCCGAAACGAGCTTGCGCGGGAGGGCTTTGTACCGCGCCGCTCGTTGATCGGGACTCTTTCCGGATTTGTCGAGCAATTGGCCGGGGACACCCCACAAATAACTGGAGGGCAGCTCAACCTGATTGTGGAGGAGGTTCTGGCGTCGGTTTCCCCGAACGAGTTCCGCGAGGTCGCTTCGCTCCCAGGTTTCCGCACGGCCCTCGCTGGTCTGATCGACGAACTGACCTCAGCCGGGTGTGACTCCGTGCAAGTTCGTGCTGCCGTCGTCCGACGGCTGCCCGGCCGGACTTTGGCGGCCGCTTTTGGCGACGTCTTCGAGGAAGCGGAGCGGAGCTGGCGGCGGCGTGGGGCGGCTGCCCGGGGCGAGCGTCTGCGGTTCGCGGCGAGCCGCATCCGAGAGCAAGGGCTACCCGGCGTCCGCGCCGTCTACATGGATGGTTTTTTCACACTGTCCCAGCCGGAGATCGAATTGGTCGAGGCTCTCCGCGCGCACGCCGATCTCACCGTGACACTGCCGCGTTGGGAGGGTTCACAACAGGCTCGGGCCCGGCTGCTCGGGATGGGCTTCGTCGAGGAGGAGCACACCCGGGCCCGACAGCAGCCCCGCATTGTCCTGCTTGCTGCCCGGACCACGGAGGAGGAGCTCGGAGAGATCGCGCGGCGCATTCTGGCCGAGGCATCGGCCGGCCGGCCGTTTCGGGAAATGGGCGTCGTTGTGAGGAGCCGCGAGCCCTATGTACCTGCGCTCCGTGCCGTTCTCGAACGGTTCGGAATCCCGGCGCGTTTCTACTTCGCCGAGCCGCCGGTGGCCTACTCGCCGGTGCGTTATCTGGCGGGCGCGGTGGACGCGATGCTGGGTGGTTGGGACCACGAAGAGACGCTCGGGGTGCTCCGGATGACCTCCTCCGCCGCGGGTCGCTGTTCGGACATGGACCGGTTTGACTTCGAGGTGCGGAAAAACCTGCCCGGACGCGGGCTGGCGCCGCTCCGGCTTCTTGCTCGGCACCCAGCGATTCGCACCCTGATCGACTCCCTGGCGCCGCTCGATGCATGGCGGGAAGGTGAATGCCAGCCCGGGGAGTGGGCCACTCGGGTAAAGAATCTCAGTTCCCGGCTGTTCCGCCCGGTGGCCCCTTCGGACTCACCGTCACGATCCCTCATTACAGTCTGGCGCGGGCAGGCAGCCGCGCTTCGAGCGTGGGAGGGAGCCGCTGACGAGGCCGCCGCCGCTCTCGACGGCAAAGGCCCCGTCGCATTCGAGCCCTTCTGGCACGCGGTGAAGGAAGCGCTGCGCGAGACAAACGTGCGCGTGCCCGACCGGCGGCGCAACGTCGTACACGTCCTCGACGTCTATGAGGCGCGGCAGTGGGAGCTTCCAGTGGTTTTTGTGTGCGGGCTACTCCAGAAGCAATTCCCGCTGTACCACCCTCAGGACCCCGTCCTCCCAGATAATGTGCGCTCCGTCTTGCGAGAAGAAGGAGTGCCGCTTCGAAGCGCAGCCGAGCGGGATCGCGAGGAGCGTTTTCTCTTCGACCTGGCGGTCTCTCGCGCGACATCCACGCTGGTGCTGAGTTACCCGCAATTCAACGAGAGCGGAGACGCCAATCTCAGGTCCTTCTTTCTCG
>JAEHDI010000450.1 GCA_016880505.1 Bryobacterales bacterium
CCCGCTATTTCACCAGCGATTTTCCGGCGCGTTCGACGATTCAAGTGGCCGCGTTGCCGCGCGGCGCCAGCGTGGAGAGTGAAGTGGTGGCGCACTACTAACGGAATCGATAGGGGTAGGGACAAGGGATTGAACCTTGCCCCTCCCTCCGAACCGGACAGGCGGGTCTCCCGCATCCGGCTCTCCAGTCAGTGGGTTCGTAGTCTTACGATTGTCCGCGTCCACTCGTGTTCCGCTGCCAAGGACAGCAGCCCACGGCGCGCAAACCATTCGTTCGGCCAGCGGCGGTGCGCCTCGCCCAGCCCCTGCCGGGTGTGGCCCCGCCGCTTTTCCAGCAGGCTCCGCAACCGTCGTCTCACGTAGCCATCCACGCTCGCAAACACGTTCGCCTGGCTGTGCTGGAAATACCCATACCAGCCGCGCAACGTCCGGTTCACCCCGCTCACGATGGCTTTGAAACTCCGCCCGTCGGTCCGCGCGGTCTGTTCGCTCACCCGTTCTCTCAACTTCTTCAGGCTCTTTGCTCGCGGCCATTTCAGGCCGCGCTCGAAGTGATACCCAAGGAAGTCGAACCCTCCGGGTTGGCTCGCATTGACCACGCGCGTCTTGTCGGGATGCAGGGTCAGTCCCGCTTCGCTCACCCATTGCCGCACCGCGTCCAGGGCGCCTTGCGCCTCGGATTCACTGCGACAGAGGATCACAAAGTCATCGGCATAGCGCACCATCTCCCAGCCCGCTGCCGCCATTTGGTGGTCCAACGGGTTGAGGTAAAGGTTCGCCAGCAGCGGGCTGATGACGCCGCCTTGGGGCGTGCCACACTCAGTGGGTTTCCAACCCTTGGCTTCTTCGAGCACGCCGGCGCGCAGGAAACTTTTCACCAGCGCCAGCACCCGTCCGTCGGCCACGCGCTCTTGGAGCAGCGTCATCAGCCGGTCGTGCGGAATCGTGTCGAAGTAGCTTTTGAGGTCGGCGTCCACCACCCAGTCGTGGCCCGCTTTGAGCAGCGTGTCCACACGCCGCAGCGCGTCCTTGGCTCCGCATCCGGGCCGGAAGCCGTAGCTGTGCTCGGCGAAGTCCGTCTCGAAGATCGGTTCCAGGACGTGCCGCAACGCGCCTTGCACGATGCGGTCGCGCACCGCTGGTATCCCCAGCGGCCGCTTCTCGTTGCTGCCGGGTTTGGGTATCCAAGCCCGTCGAACGGGTTGCGGACGATACGTGCCGTCGCGCAGTTGTTCGTGCAGCCGCTGAAGTTCTTCCTCAGCACGCCGCCCGAAGTGCGCCACGGTTTGCGCGTCCGCTCCCGCGCTCCCGCCGTTCTGCCAGACCTTGTGGAAGGCGCTTTGCAAATTGGCGGGCGCATAAGTCTTGTCCCATAATGCGAACCAGACTTGGTCTGCCGACTCGCCCGAGGCGAGCCGCGTCAACATGGCCTCCGTCCAGACGCGACGTTCCACCCACCACAACGGGTCACGCCGCGCGGGGGCTTCTCCGGCTTGGTTAGGCGCTGCCGCCACTGTCGCCGGTTTCATTTTGATGTTTTCGTCGTTCCGGTTCATCGGCCATCCACTTTCCTGCGTCCCTTGGCTCCACGGTCGTTACCCGCTTCCTCGCTACTACGGACGCTCTGACTCCCGCCGGGCGGCTCTTCGGGCCTGCG
>JAEHDI010000451.1 GCA_016880505.1 Bryobacterales bacterium
CGCTCCTCCCCGGGCACAGTCTGAAAGGCGGCGTCTCGTCCGGCCCGTCGAGGACCGGAAAATCGCCGGTGTCTGCGCCGGCTTCGCCCGCTACCTGGATGTCGACCCCGTGCTGGTTCGCGTGCTCTGGCTTGTACTCGCCCTTACTGCCGGGGTCGGGTTCATCGCCTACATCGTCGCCTGGATCGTCATGCCGAAAGAGGAGTCCCTGCCCTCGGCCGCTTTCACCGAGCGGGCCTCCACGGAAGGCTGATCACACAGGCCTCGACCCTCCTCTTCAGTCGCTCATCAGGAAGATGAAGGGCCGCACGTCCTCCTCCGGCGTCCACTGCCAGTAACGCACCAGGATCGTGTACACCATTAGACCCGTCTCGCCTTCTCCGAAGGTTAGGAATCGGAGCGCCTGCGTCACCGCGCTCTGTCTCGACAAGCCCAGGAAGAGCCGCAGCGGGTCGAGCAGTTCGCTGATGTACGCGATGGTATTCGCGACCGCCGTAGCCTGCGTCACCTTGATCAGGTAGTTCCCCTTTTCCTGCCGCACGCGCACCTTCAGGCTGGCTAGAAACTCGCTCCGGTTGTCCAGAAGTTCTACGTTGATGAAAGCCAGCGGCTCCCCGGCCCGGTAATGAGTGCGGATCTCGTTCTCCTTGCGCGCCCGGGTTGCGGCGTCGAAGTTCCGCACCGGCACGAGGTTCACCTTCTTCCCGGCTATCTGCTTCCAGAGTTGCCGCGATTCGGGGTCCACAAACTCCACGTCGGCAATCCGCAGTTCGGTCGACCGCCAGGAGCGGCTCAGCGCCCCCACGCCGATAAACGTCACGATGAACGCGCTTGCGATCAGGATGCCGTCCGGCCGCATGATGACGTTGTCGATCAGCGTGAACGCGAAAACCCCGGAAACGCCACAGCAGTAAAGTGACGCCCACAAGCGCCGTTCCTTCGCCAGCGCCAGTGCAGCCGCCACTCCCGCCGACAGCATCAGCACCAGGACGCCGGTCGCATATGCGCCAGCCTGCGCCTCCACGTCCGCTCGGAAGATCAGCGTCAAGAGCACGTCCGTTGCCAGCAGCGTCAGGATCAGCGGCCGCGAGTATGCCACCCATCGTGGCGCCATGCCGAAGCGCGGAAGGTACCGCGGAATCAGGTTCAGTAGCCCCGCCATCGCCGACGCGCCGGCGAACCACAGGATCAGGATCGTCGAAATATCGTACACCGTACCGAACCCGCTGCCGAGCATCTCGTGCGCGAGGTAGGCGATCGCGCGCCCCGCCGCCCGCCCGTCTTCCCGGTAGGCCTCCGGAGGGATCAGCAGCGTGGTCACGAAACTCGATAGCATCAGCATCACGCTCATGATCAACGCCGCTGCCACCAGCAATTTCCGCGTGTTCCTGATGCGCCCCGCCGGCGCCAAACCCTCGCGGTCTTCCGGCGAGCCCGTCACCAGCGGCATCACTGAGACGCCGGTCTCGAAGCCGCTCAACCCCAGCGCCAGGCGCGGAAAGATCAGCGCCGCCACCAGCATCAGCCCGGTCCAGTCCCCTTTCATCGAGAGCGCTTGCTGCCAGTTCGACAGCGCCTCCGGATGACGCAGCACCTCCACCACTCCTCGGAACAGCACCACGAGGTTCAGCGCGAGATATGGAACGGCCACCAGCATCGCCACGCCGATCGCCTCGGTGAATCCCTTGAGAAAGACCACCGCCAGCAATACCACTGAGGTAGGGATGGAGATACGGGTTTTCGACTGCATGCATGGCAGCGTCCGCCGCTGATAGCGTCATCGTGATGACGAAGTCCGTAGCGGCGAATCCCAGAAGGATCAGGACAAGGGTCTTTCCCCACCAGCCGGGGAGCAGGTTTTCGAGGAGCGCGATCGAGCCTTGCCCGACGTAACTCCGCTTTGCTACTTGTGAGTAGATGGGTAGCGCGCAGGCCAGTGTGACGGCAATCAGGATCGTGGTGGCCACCGGCGCCACCGCGCCCGCCGCCAGCAGGGCAATCCCAGGCTGGTAGCCGAGCGTGGAGAAGTAATCGACACCCGACAGCCAGAGGACCTTGTACCAAGGGTGCGTATGGCGCTCCCCATGTGCCTCGCTCCGGTCCAAACGTCCGCCGCGGTATAGCCACTTCGAAGCGCCCACTTGCGCCGGCTCAGCCACCTCTCGAGTCGGTATCCCTACTCCCCGCATAGAGGACAGCGTACAAGAAGCCGTGATGCGGCTGCATCGGAACTAGTGCTTGCGGTGAATAGTGGCATCATTCTCCGCAGAATATGCGGCGAATCCTTGCACCATGCGGCGATTCAGCCGGGCGGCTTTGAGGCAGATCCAATCACAGGATGGAGCCAGTCGCGGACAGTAGGCGCCGGTTACAGGGGAAGCGCGGATGCCGCCGCAACCAGGCCGTGACCCGGGGATGCTTGTGGGTGCCGTAGTTGTCCACGATCAGGTGCAGGTCCAGCGCCGCCGGCGTGGCAGCGTTGATCTGCTTAAGAAAGCGGATGAACTCCTGGTGGCGATGCCGA
>JAEHDI010000452.1 GCA_016880505.1 Bryobacterales bacterium
CGTCGGCGATGATCAGCGTGCGCTCGAATTGTCCCGTGTTCTGAGCGTTGATGCGGAAGTAGGTCGACAGCTCCATCGGGCACTTGACGCCCTTCGGAACGTAGCAGAACGATCCGTCGCTGAAGACCGCCGCGTTCAATGCCGCAAAGAAGTTGTCCGAGTGAGGAACCACCGAGCCGAGGTATTTCTGTACGAGGTCCGGATGCTCCTGGACCGCCTCCGAGAACGAACCGAAGATGATGCCCAGCTCCGACAGCTTTTCCTTGAAGGTTGTGGCCACCGAGACGCTGTCAAATACGGCGTCTACCGCCACGCCGGCGAGCAACTCCCTCTCTCTCAATGGGATGCCGAGCTTCTCATACGTTTCGAGCAGCTTCGGATCGACCTCGTCGAGGCTCTTCGGACCATCCTTCTTAACCTTTGGGCTCGAGTAGTAGACGATACTCTGGTAGTCGATCGGAGGGTACTTGACGTTGGCCCACGTTGGCTCCGTCATCGTGAGCCAGTGGCGATAGGCCTTCAGGCGCCATTCCAGCATGAATTCGGGCTCGTTCTTCTTAGCCGAAATCACCCGGATGATGTCTTCGTTCAGCCCAGGCGGAACCGAGTCGGCTTCGATCTCGGTGACGAAACCGTACTTATATTCCTGATTCGCAAGGGCTTCGATCTGTGCGGTGGTGCTCATCGGATCTCCCAGGGAGGCATTCGGGACACCCCCCGGGGGAGTCCCTCACCTCACTCTAGCGAATCTTTACAAACTAGTCAAGATTCCAACCATTTAATGGATGATTCTGGGGTCCGATCGGTTGCAGGCGAGGCTGGATCGGGCTATTTCGCGCCTTTAACGTGGCACTTGGCGCAGTTGCCCGTGCTCACAAAGGCCGTGCCTCCGGCCACGTGGCACGTCGCGCAGGAGGTCTTCCCCTTTTCGGCCACCTTATGCATGCCAGCCTTGAAGTTTAGCGGCGCCTTGGCATCCTGAGCCCAGAGCTTGTCATGGCAGACCTTGCAGTCGCCTTTCGCCCGCTCCAAGTGCTTGGCGTGATCGTAGGTGACGTTGCCCATCTTCGTCTGGAAGACGAGCTTTTCGGGAGCTTTCTTCTCCTGCGCCAGGCTGGCCAGGCTGAAGGTAACGAACAGTGCCGTCAGAATTGTGATAATTCGCATCTGAATCTCTCTGTAATGTGGACCGCGCCGGACACCTACGGGTTTCAACGAATTTGCCCCGCCATGCCGGTCCGTGTCATCACCCAGGATATTTTCCGGCGATATAACTATGCAACTGGTCGATGGTGGCCGCCTGAGCCGAGATGATCGAGCGGACAAGGTCTCCGATCGAGACGATGCCCACTACCCTTTCGCCCTCCATCACCGGCAGATGCCGGATGCGATGCTCGGTCACGATCCGCATGCACTCATCGACGGTGGCCCCGGGATCAACCGTGAGCACCGGGCGGCTCATGATCTCCCGGAGCAGCGTGTCCTTGGAGGACCGTCCCTGCAGGATCACCTTGCGGGCGTAGTCTCTCTCGGACATAATGCCTGCCAGTTTGCCCTCTGAGATCACCAGCACCGCTCCGACGCCCTTCTCCGCCATCAGCTCAATCGCCGCGTAGACGGTCGCGTCCGGCGGCAACGCCCAGACGGCTTTTCCCTTCGCATTGAGAAGGGATCGCACTGTGTCAATTAGCGACATGATTCACCTGCCCAGAGTGTACTGGTGAGATTCTATCACCGATCACTGCACGCCGGAGGCGCATCTGGCGATAATAAAAACTCCGGCCTTCAAAGCCGGGCTTATGCAGCGCAGACATTTTCTGGCGACCCTTTCAGGGGGATCCGCAATGATGGCTTACTCAAACCTGGCGGCCGCGGCGCCTGACCCCGCCGCGCGCCGGAAAGAACTGTATGGCTTGCTCGGGGAACTCCCCGGCCGTCACCGCAAGATCACCGTCCGGACCATCTCTACGGAAGAACGGCCGGCGTACGTCCTCGAGAAACTCGAGCTCGACCTCAACGGCATCGAGCCCGCGCCGGCGTGGTTCGTCCGGCCGAAAGCCTTGAGCGGTCGCGTTCCGGCGATCCTGTATAACCACGCGCACGGCGGCGACTACAGGCTCGGGAAGGATGAATTCCTCAAGGGCCGCGACGTGCTCCAGTCACCGCCCTATGCCGAGCTAATCACCTCGCTCGGATATTGCGGCCTCTGCATGGACACATGGGCCTTCGGCGAGCGCGCGACCCGCACGGAGTTGGACACCTTCAAACACATGCTCTGGAACGGGAAGGTGCTGTGGGGAATGATGGTGTACGACTCCATTCGCGGCGTCGACTACCTGTCTTCCCGGCCCGAGGTTGACGCCGGCCGGATCGGCACGCTCGGCCTGTCGATGGGCAGCACGATGGCTTGGTGGCTCGCGGCGCTAGACGAGCGCGTGAAGGTCTGTGTGGACCTTTGCTGCCTCACCGATTTCCGAGCGCTGATTGAAGCCGGCAACCTGAAGGGCCACGGCATTTACTACTACGTTCCGTCGCTGCTCAAGCACTTCACCACCGCGCAGATCAATGCCCTCATCGCTCCCCGGCCGCACCTGAGTCTCGCCGGAAATCTGGATGCACTCACGCCCACGGCCGGGCTGGAGCGGATCGACCAGGAACTGAAAGCCGTCTACGCGGCCCTCGGCAAGCTGGAACATTGGAAGCTGTTGCGTTACAACGTCGGTCACGAAGAGACGCCGGAGATGCGTCGCGAAATCATTGCCTTTCTGAAACAATTCCTGTGAGCAAATCCCGAGACTGGTCGACAGCCGGCGTTGTCCTCGCCGCGCTCGTTATTGCTGCCTACTTCATTTCGTTCACCGCAGGGAGCTTGCGGACCGAGTTCACGCACGACGACCTGATGAACTGCTACCGCGGGTGGTTCCACCCGCTCAAGGCGTTGGTGGCGGAGAACTTCATGTTCTGGAAGTTCAGCCCCACGTTCCGGCCGCTCCCGGCGCTGATCTACAAGGCTTCGTTCGGGTTGTTTGGGTTCGACCTCTTCGCGATGCGGCTGCTCTTGTGGGGGGTGATGGCCACCAACGCGGTTCTGGCCTACCTTCTTGTGCGGCGCTTGACGGATTCCCGGGAGACGGGCCTCCTGGCCGCGTTGCTGATTTGCTACCACTCGAACTTCGCGTCGTTTTACTACAATACCGGCACGATTTACGACATTTTCTGCTACTTTTTCTACGTTTTTGTGCTCGTTTTGTACACTTTTTGGCGCTCCCGGGACCGTCTTCCGGGTCCCGTGGCCCTTGTGGCGCTCGCCCTTCTCTATATCTTCGCCCTGGACTCGAAGGAGCTCGCGGTCTCGCTTCCGGTCACGATTCTGGCCTACGAGCTGCTCTTTCATCCGCCAAGTCTCCGCGGCTTGGGCGGCTGGCTGGTGCGGGAGGCCCGGTTCGTATGGCTGACGGGTCTCATCACGCTGGGCTTCATCTTCGGGCGGATCATCGGACCGTACTCCATCAGTGAGCAGGGCGGATATCACGTGGCGCCGTCCGCAGGCGAGTACCTGAAGCAGGCGGCCAACTATTTCGGCGAGTTGTTTTACAGAACAGGTTGGTTCAACAGTACGAAGGCGCTGGTGCTTCTGCTCGGGCTGCTCGTCGTGGCGCTGGCATTACGGTCGCGCGTGCTTGTCTTCGGATGGATCATGTTCA
>JAEHDI010000453.1 GCA_016880505.1 Bryobacterales bacterium
GTTCAAGGTTCTGTTCGACGAACAAGGCCCCGCCCCGAAGTAAGTGGCACGCCGGTTGCTGGAGCCTCAGCGGAGGCTTCAGTCCTATGTTCCGAGGGGTGTCCGGTACCGTGTCAGCGCTGACTCTTCCATCAGCCTCGCGTCAGGCGAAGGCGGTGGAAGCCGAACCAGCCGATAACTCCTTCACTGAGCAGGTTTTCCTGCAACTTCAACGGCGTTTCCAGAGGGTTGGGATAGAGGGTGAAAGACCGGCGCTGGCGGCGCACTCGACCCGCCAAAATTCTGTCACTGACGCCAAGCTTTCGACAGCCCCGGTGTCCTTTAGCGCAAACGCGAAGGCTAACCTGAAACCAAACTATCTGAGCGAGGAGGAGGCAAAAACCGGGGGCATCGCCCTGGACCCGGTGAGCGGTGAGAGGAGAACCTTCTCCGTCAACCGCTATGCGTTCGTCGATCGGGCCACGGCGGAACGTCTCGCCGAGATGCTTGGGGGCACACTGGAGACCCGCCAGGTTGGGGAAAACGGAGGTCCATTCCGCGGGCCGGTACAGTATGTAATCCGAGTGGGCAAATACGCCGGCGACGCCGCGGCAATCTCCCGCCGCTACGAAAGCTTCCCGCATTGGATGGCCGAATTGACGACCCACATGGCGATCGCGAGGGCCAACGGAGAGAGAACTCCGACCTGGAACAAAGCACTGGCGCGGCTAAACAGCGGGCAGGCCGTGTTTGGAGTGCGGCTAGCGTAGGGGCACGGGCCACGCCGTGCCCCTACCAAGGGCTTACTGCACCGGGATTTCCGACGGGTTGCCGAAGATCAGCGACCCGCCGTCATCCGGGAAGATAGCGATGGCGAACGGACGCGACGGGCCCGCTGCCGTATCAGCAGGCAAATCGAACGTCACCATGTACACGCCGACGACACCGGGCATGGTCTCGGCCGCTACGACCGGCACGCCGGCGTTGTTGACGCCGATGACCACCTTGGCGAGAACGCTCTGTCCAGCAATCCCCGCGTAGTTGGTGTTTAACGCTGGATTCGTCTGGCCCAGACCCGAGGCGAACATCCGCACCTTCGTGCCACGCTTTGCGCCGTTCTCTCTTGTCACGTAGCTACCGTCTTCGTTGAGCAGCACCGCAAAGCGCTTGCCTTCCGCATCCAGTGTCTCGAAGAGTCCCGGCTGGTACCGCTTGACCGGGACGTCATTGATGGTGGTTTCTCCGGTGCCCACCTTGATGGTCACCGAGACCGAGCCAGGCGCTCCGAGGCTGAACGGCGCCTGGGCGACGATCCACTGCTGCCCGCTGTAATTGTTGACCGTGTAAATCGGCGCCGGCGTTGTACCGAAGAGTACCTGAACGTCCGCCAGTTTGGTCGGTAGCGGACCGAGCAGGTTCCCGTTGGCGATGATCGAGCCTTGAATTCCGGGAGCTAGTGCGTCCCCGTAGATGGCGACCATGCCGCCCGGGGTTACTCCCTGGTCACCGCTGATAGCGCTACGAATGCCTGCAGACGTGACCACGGGTCCTGGAGGCGACACGGTGAGGTTGAAGGTAGCAGACAGGTCTGCGGCGGTCGCGGTCACCACGACCGGTCCCGCCGTGGCGCCGGCGGTGACTGTGGTAGAAGCGCGGCCGTTGGAGCCGGTGTTCACACTGGTGGAACCGATCGAGGCAGTACCACTTGTGACGGCGAAGGCGACCGGCAAGCCGGCTACTGGATTGCCCTGAGCATCTCTCGCCTCCACCACGAGCGGTTGACTGAAACTGTCACTGACGATCGCCGTCTGCCCGTCGCCCGAGATCTTGAGCAACTGGCTAGCTGTGATGTTCACCAACAACGTGAATGTCGCCGATGCGTCGCCGGACGTCACCTTCACCCGCGCGGCGCCAGCGACGTTGCCGAGCGTGGCGATCGCGGAGACGCGCCCGTTGGAGTCCGCTGTCGTTTTGATGCTACTTAGGGTGACGGCGCCCTCGTCAAGCACTTCCCATGTCGCGGAAGCACCCGGAAGCAGGTTGCCACCAGCGTCACTAATCGAAGCGATGAGAGTGAGGAGCCTGTCGCCCGGTTTGCCGGACTGGTTGTTGCCCTGAACGATCTCCATGACGGCAGGATCGCCCGGCACGACAGTCAGTAGGATTGGCGCGGCTTCGTAGTACCCGCCGATCTTGACCGTCAGATTGGCCGACTTATTGACTTTGCCTCCGAGCGTCAGGTCGCAGCTCACCAAACCATCCGAGTCGCTGAGCGGGATAATGGACGTACATTGTGCCGTTGGCCCGTCCTCCGGGTCCAGGCCGGTCGAGGCAACCAAGCCGACGCCCCGCAGGGTTTGGCCGGACTGCGAACCGGCGGCGATGGTTACCCGCGCCTGAATCGCGTCCGGGATCGTTTCGCCCGCTTTCCCGGTAATCCTGCGGTTGGCGACCGAAGGCCGGATCATCTGCACACCCGGCATCGACGCTGGAATTCCGTTCACGCTCGAGATTACTGTTGTCACTGTGAACTTGACAGAGGAGCCCGAACGGGTAGCCGTAATGGTGCTCTGCTCGTACGAAAAGCCGAAGTTCACGCCGCCGGCGATGAACAGCACGCTGGCGAGTCCGTCAGCGTTGGTCAGGACGTTCACCTCCTGGCCGCCGGCTGCGCCAGTTCCGAGCGTTCCGAGTGAGCCCAGGCTGATGGAGCCGTCCCCTTCCGTGACATCGAAAGCCACCTTCGCCTTGTTCACCGGCTTGTTCGCGGAATCGGTGACGCGGACAGTCAGTTCGTTGCCGAAGAGGTTCGACGGCTGGAACTCCTGAAGCACGATTCCGTTTCCGGCGACGATCGTA
>JAEHDI010000454.1 GCA_016880505.1 Bryobacterales bacterium
AGCTCAAATCCGGCCGCTCGGTGGGTGCCCTGCGCGGGCGCAGCGAAGGGCGGAAATCCTGAAGCGATCGCCGGTTCGCGCGAGGAGGTTCGGCTCGTGGTACAGGCCGGCCTGACTCGGCGACGGGGGCCGGTGGGGGGGCGGCCGGCGACTGGGCCTGCGACGCCGGAACCGGCGCCGATCCGCCGCCAGAGAAGAGATTGCTGTAGAGGAAGTAGCCCGCGACGACCAGCAGTCCACCGAGGATCGCTACTTTTTTCGGTTCCGCTCCTACTTTCATCGCGCCAGTGGCTCCTCGCGGACGAACACATTGAGCTTCATGTTGACGTTCAGCGCGCCCTGTCCCTGCTGGGGCGTCGCCTGGAGCGTATCGATCGTCAGAAATCGCGGTGAGCGGTCGATTTGATTCACGAACTTGACAATATCGGCGTAGGCGCCTTCGTAGTTTCCGGTAATCACCATCATCCCGAGCGTGTCGCTGCCCTCGATCGGCTCGGCGACGAAGGAGTGCTCCTTCATTTTGACTCCGGATTTCTCGGCCAGCTCTGCGAGCTCGCCGAGGATGGTGGAGTAGGCGCTTCGCCGGGCCAGGAAGTACTGTTCCAGGAACTTGTTGGCGTCGGAGCGGGTTTTCTCGACCGTTGTCACGAGCTTACGCAGGTGCGCAAGGGAAGTCTCGCGCTTTGCCGCGTCGGAGCTAAGCTGCGCGAGTTGTCGCTGAAGATCCTCCGGCGAGCCGCCCCAGGGTTTGAAGACCGCCGCCGCGGCCACCAGATTGGCGATCAGCAGAAGGCCGAGCACCACCCGTACAGTCACACGTGGATCCTTCGCCATCCGCTCCCCGAAATGCGGCGACAAACTTCGCCACTTGGCAGCGAGAAAACCACGCGCTGGACGTTCTTCAGAGCTTCTGGGCATAGTTTACGCTCACACGGTAGCGATACAGCGGCTCCGTCTGCGCCGGCGGCAGCCAGCTATGGACGGCGGTGTCCCCGAACATCGGGGAGCTTTCCATGCGCTTCAACATGTCCACCACGGGCGTCTGCGACTGGGATCCTACGACCATGTCGAGGAGGATTTCGTTTTTGGCGTTCACCTGGGGGCGAACCGAGATCAACCGAACATCGTGGGGCACCACGTCCGCCAGGTCGGCAAAGATTCTCGTCCAACTGATGCCCTTCCGGTACAGCAGCGTATTGATAAAGACGACCAGGTCGAGCACTTCGGCGTTTTCCGGGCGCACGAGCGCGGCTTCCAGACGTGTCTGTTCGGCGGTCATGGTTCGCAGTCGCTTCTCGATCGTGTCAATTGCTGTGCGGGTTTCCGCCGCCTGTCCCCGTTCGATAACGGCCAGTGAGACGAGCAGCACGAGCAGCGCCGCCAGCAGCACGCCGACGAACGTGGAAGCCACCAGGATCGGGCGGTCCCGCCGGAACGGCTCACTGGAAAGGTTGAGGCTGATTCTCATTCTCTGGTCAAGCCCCCTCGAGTGACTCCATGTATCCGAGAAGCCCCGAGTTGAATTCCCCCGTCGTGCCAAGCCTGGAAGTCAGAGGGGCGACCGGGACCCCAAGCTCGCCTTGCAGCAAGTCGTGGAGACGATCATCGTTCGGCTCAAACCCGCACAGCAACAGCATGTCCGGGCGCGCGGACAGTTCGTCCTCGATGTACGCGAAGGTCGGAAAGAGGTGCCCGACGATCTCATGCGCGCTCACATCGGCCAGTTCGATCGACCGCACCAGCCTGACCGCACCGGAATCCACGACGGCGATGCTCAGGATCCTTCCCGTCCGTTTGGCGAGCACCTTCAGCCCGGCCGGCGGGACAAGTTGCACCGCGGCCAGGGTCGAAGTGGTCAGCCAACCCGGGTGAAGGTTCGCCGCGCGGAACGGCGCTTCATATCTCGCGACGACCTCAAGCGGCGCCACCGCCGCGATGACATCCACCTTCTTCGAATTCTTTGAGTTCGGCTGCGGATGGAAACTAACCGCCGCCGACTCGACGTCGAACGGCACGCTGCGCTTAAGACGGAACCGCACGAGCGATGCCTGTTCCTTCGCGTCCGACGGGAACGAGTCAAAGTCGAGTACCGAAACGCGGACGCTGTAGTCGGGGAGAATCAGCGCGGCGGTCCGGCGCTTCCGGCCGTCGCCTCCACGCGCCACCGCCTTCACGAGCCCCAGGATCGCGTCCGGGCGAAGGATGTTGTCGCGAACGGGCGAAACCGAGATGACGTCCTTCTCGAATTCCTGGAAATAGAGCACCGGCGGTTTCCCGTTCTGGGCGGACGCCATGCCGGCCTCCGAAAGCTCGAAGGCAAACGCGGGCGGCGGGTCTTTCAGGAGGCCGGTGATGGATTGGAGGAAACGCATTTCGTGCCGGGATCAGGCTTCAATGAACGTGACCTTGTTGATCTCCCTGAGAGTCGTGACGCCCAGGCGCGCCTTCTCCAGCGCCGACTCGCGCAAGAAAGTCATGCCTTCTTCGCGAGCCGCGCGCTTGATTTCGGGGGTCGGGCGCTTGTCCAGAATCATCTGGCGGATGTGCTCGCTCAGGTCGAGCAGTTCATGGATGGCAGTCCGTCCACGAAAACCCGTGCCGCCGCATTCGAAGCAGCCGGCGCCTTCGTAGAACGTAACCTCGCGCCACTCGGCCGGGTCGAGGCCGCTCTCTACCAGGTAGGAATCGGGGTGCTCCGCCGGGCGCTTGCAGAACCCGCAGATCACTCGCACCAGCCGTTGCGCGAGGATGCAATTTAGAGCCGAGACGAAGTTGTACGGCTCGACACCCATGTTCAGAAACCGGCCGAGGACGTCGAGCACGTTGTTGGCGTGCACGGTGGTGAACACAAGGTGCCCGGTCAGCGCGGCGTTGATGGCGATCTGCGCCGTCTCCTGGTCGCGTATCTCGCCCACCATGATCTTGTCGGGGTCGTGCCGAAGGATCGAGCGCAGCCCGCGGGCGAACGTGAGGCCCTTCTTTTCGTTCACCGGAATCTGTGTGATGCCCTTGATCTGGTACTCGACGGGGTCCTCGACGGTAATGATCTTGTCCTCGTCGTTCTTGATTTCGCTGAGAGCGGCGTAAAGCGTCGTGGTTTTCCCGGAACCGGTCGGTCCCGTCACCAGCACCATTCCGTAGGGCTCCTTGATGTAGCGGCGGAACTTCGTCAGGTCCGAATCCGAGAAACCGACGACGTCAAGCGAGAGTTTGGCGAACTTCTCGCTCATCGATTCCTTGTCGAGCACGCGGAGAACGGCGTCCTCGCCGTAGATGGTCGGCATGATCGAGACGCGGAAGTCGATCAGCCGGTTCTTATAACGGACGCGGAAGCGGCCATCCTGCGGGACCCGCCGCTCGGCGATGTCCAGTTCGCTCATCACCTTGATTCGCGAAATGATCGTCGAGTGCCAGTCCTTGGAGATCGGCGGCATGGCATAGTGAAGCACGCCGTCGATCCGGTACTTGATCGCGACCTCCTGATCGCGGGTCTCGATGTGAATGTCGCTCGCGCGCCGTTCGAGTGCGTTGAAGATCGTTGTGTCGACCAGCTTGATGACCGGGGCGATATCACTGTCAGCGGCCGTCAGGCGGTCAATGGACAGGGTCTCGTCCTGATTCTCTTCGTCGCCCACGACGTCCAGTGCGAAGCCCTCGGTCACCTCCTCGAGCACGCGCTGGGACTGTTCGGTCTTCTTGAGCAGTTCCGAGATCTGCGACAGCGTGGCGACCTTGATCCGCAGCTTCCGGTTGAGCAGGATGGCGAGTTCGTCGATCAGGTTCAGGTTGCGCGGGTCCGCCAGGGCGATGTCGAGTGAGCCGTTCTCGGCGTGCATCGGCACGAAGTTGTAGCGGAACATCAGGTCGACCGGAATGGAGCGGAACAGATCGTGGTCGATGCGAGCCTTCGTCAGGTCCACGAATTCGCAGCGGTACCGGGCGGCCAGCGAGCGCGCCTGCGCCGTCTCCTGCTCCGGATCCAGTGGTTTGACTCGATCAGTTGCCATAACACCAAGCCCCCAGCCCGCCGTCCGCCAGTCGTTGTCTGCCTGTTACGCGCACGGCGTTACGAGTCCTCATTTCAATGTATCCGCCAGCGAGAAGATCGGCAGATACAGCGCCACCAACACAAAGGCCACAAATATGCCCATGAAAATCATGATCGCCGGCTCGATCAGCGACAGGGCGGCGGCCATGCGAATGTTTACGTCGTCTTCGAAGAACTCCGAAACGCTGTTCAGCATTGCCGGGAGAGCGCCGGTCGATTCGCCGACCTCGATCATGTCGATCGACAAGGCCGGGAAGATGCCGGTCGCGGCAACCGACGCCGAAAGCGGCTGCCCCTCTCTTACCATTCTCTTCGCTTTTTCGAGTGCCTTGTGCAGCAGGCGGCTGCCGAGCGACTCCGAGGCGGTGTCGAGCGCCTGAACGAGAGGGATGCCCCCCAGCAGCAGCGTGCTCAGCACGCGCGCGAACTGCGAAACCTGATACTTGATCCAGATGCCCCCGACCAGCGGCGTGCGCAGCTTGACGCGATCGAGCGCCTCCTGAGCGGACTCCCGCCGGGACCAGAATCGAAAGGCGAACCCCAGAGCCACAAGCCCCACGGCGAATGCCAGCACGTAATTGCGCGCCGTGGTCCCGACCGCGATCAGGAGCTGAGTAATCGTCGGCAGGTTAGCGGACATGCTGCTGTAAAGCTGCGCAAAGTTCGGTACTACGTAGGTGACCAGGAACACCATCAGAGCAATGACCAGCACGATCAGCACGGCCGGATACATCAGGGAGACCAGCAGCTTCTTCCGGATGGCGAGAGCCAGTTTCTGGTAGGCTATGTAGCGGTCCAGAACCTCGGCCAGGCTGCCGCTCTTTTCGCCCGCCAGGATCGACGTCACGTAGATGGGCGGGAAGACACCCTGCCGCCGGAAAGCGTCCGAAAGCATTGCGCCGTTGCGGACGTCGTCCCGGACCGCCTGAATGAACCGTCCCAGCTTCGGGTCGGTGAGCCTGTCCGCCAGCAGCTCCAGCGCCTTCAGAATTGGCAGGCCGGCACGAACCAGCGTGACAAATTGCTGGTTGAAAATCAGAAACTTCTCTACATTCAGCTTCTTGCGGCGGGGCATGGCCCCGCGGCCGATCGGCATCAGCCCCGACCGGGGACGGATCGAGTAGACCAGGAACCCCTGCTCCGAGAACCGCTGCCGCAAGTCATGTTCGGAGTCCGCTTCGGCGACTTGCTGGTGGATCTCCCCCCTGGTGTCCGCGTATTTGAGCAGGTACTCGGCCATGGTCAGCGTGCCTCCCCGTCGGCGGCAACATCCACCAACTCGGCGCCCGGAGGCGGCTGGAACCGGAACATTTGGTCGGGCAGCGGGGGGTTGAGTTTCTCTCGGGAGAACCGGAACTCCATCACGGAATGGTCCTGCCCGGTGATATGCAGGTAGCGGATCTCGTACTGCAGCGTGACTACGAATTCGACCTTCGTGTAGGGGAGTTTGTTCGATTTGGGCTCCGCCGTGATGCGCAGGTCGCTGCCGTCCGGTTTCGACACGAACTTTTGGAAATCCCGCCAGAAGTCGAGTTTGCCCAATAGGAAGGCGAGAGGCGCCCGCATGTCGTCGCTCTCGTTCAGACCCATGGTTTCGACGCGGTTGGTCGCCGGGGAGTAGAGAAAAACCTTCTTGCCGTCGGAGACGAACAGCTTCCCCTCTGGCGAAGCGTACTGCCACCGCATGCGGCCTGGTTTGCGTAGCGACAGTTCTCCGCTCTCGACGATCCGGCGCCGTCCCTGGACGCTATATGACTGTTCAAAAAGGACTTGTATCGTTCTGGCGCGGTTGTACCGGAGTTCGACCGATTTCAGCAGGGCGGTCAATCCCTGGCCGGGAAGCAGTCCCGGCGACAAGAGCAGACACCCCCACACCGCCCAACGGGTCACATCATGATTGACGGCCTCGGGCGCCAATTCGTGGATAGAACTCTCCGCAAAGCCTCGGAAAAGCGCCTTCCGGCGCCGAATTCGACATATCTCATGGAATTTGTTACATTAAGAATAGAGGTCTGCCCCGCGACATGGCTTGGAAATCTCCGTTTCAGCAAGGCGCTCAAGTCGAACATCCGAAGTTCGGGTTTGGCTCGGTGCTGTCCAGCAACGAAGAGCACATCGTGATCAAGTTTGACGACCACGGTGAAAAGAAGTTCGTCACGCCCATCGTTTTACCGAACCTGAAGAAGAGCGATCGCCAACCGCCTGCCGAGAAGCGTGCCAGCCGGAGCCGGAAACCAAAAGTGGTGGCTCCCGCAGTCGCCGGCTGAGGCGTCCGGCCGCAACACGTCCGTATCACGCCCACCATGTTAGACTGAGAATCTCTCATGAGATTCGGCGTCGTCGTCTTTCCCGGAAGCAACTGCGATCACGACGCGTGGTACGCGACATCGCGGAATTTGGGCCAGGAATCGGAGTTCATCTGGCATGACGCCCACAGCCTCGGCAACGTGGACGCGGTCATTCTGCCCGGCGGTTTCTCTTACGGGGATTACCTGCGATGCGGAGCCATCGCGAAGTTCTCGCCAGTCATGAAAGCGGTACGCAAGTTCGCGGCGGACGGAGGGCTGGTACTGGGCATCTGTAATGGCTTCCAAATCCTTGTCGAGTGCGGCCTTCTGCCCGGAGCGCTGATCCGCAACCGGGGGCTGAAGTTCATCTGCCGACAGGTCGAACTCAGCACTGTTACGACGAATTCGCCATTCACCTGCCAGGCGGCAATAGGCCAGGTTCTCCGCGTCCCCATCGCTCACGGGGAGGGCTGCTACTACGCCGATGGGCGTACCCTCGACGAACTCGAAGCGGAGGACCGGGTAGTGTTCCGATACGTCGACAATCCAAATGGTTCGCTTCGCGACATCGCCGGCATCCTCAGCCGCGAGCGTAACGTCATGGGGATGATGCCCCATCCGGAGCGCGCCTCCGACCCCCTGATGGGGTGTACGGACGGATTAGCCGTATTCAGGTCCATGGTCGCCGCGATGGCGGTGAAGTGAGATGAGTGCCATCACTCCCGAGGTAGTTGCCTCCCACCAGTTGAGCGAGTCCGAATACGAGAAGATCGTCTCGCTGCTCGGACGCGAACCGACCTTCACCGAACTCGGCATCTTCAGCGTGATGTGGAGCGAGCATTGCTCGTACAAGAGCTCCCGTCTCCACCTGAAGAAGCTTCCGACGCGCAGCAAGCTCGTGCTGCAAGGCCCCGGAGAGAACGCGGGCATCATTGACATCGGGGACGGGTACGCGATCGCATTCAAAATCGAGTCCCACAATCATCCGAGTTTCATCGAGCCGTTCCAGGGCGCGGCCACGGGCGTCGGCGGGATCCTGCGCGACATCTTCACGATGGGCGCCAGGCCGATCGCCGTCATGGATTCGCTCCGCTTCGGGCCGCTCGACGATCCCGAAGTTGGCGCCCGCAACCGCCGCATCCTGGAGGGAGTGGTCGCCGGGATCGCGCACTACGGGAACTGTTTCGGCGTCCCCACGCTCAGCGGCGAGTGCGTATTCGAGCCAAGCTACAACGGCAACCCGTTGGTGAACGTCTTTGCGCTCGGCGTGTTTCGCAGGGACGAGATTTTCTATGCGAAGGCCAGCGGCGTCGGCAACCCCGTGATCTATGTCGGCGCGAAGACCGGCCGCGACGGCATCCACGGCGCATCGATGGCCTCGGCCGAGTTTACTGAAGAATCAAAGCAGAAGCGGCCGAACGTTCAGGTCGGCGATCCGTTC
>JAEHDI010000053.1 GCA_016880505.1 Bryobacterales bacterium
CTGGCGGAGCGCGCGATCGAGGAGGTGTTCGCCTATTGCAACGACTTCGTCGAAGACCGCCGCAAGCATCCGCGCGATGACCTGACGACGGTGCTGGCCACCGCGAAGATCGAAGGTCGGTATCTTCCGCCCTTGGAGTTGTTGTCATACTTGTTTCTGCTGATCGCGGCAGGCAACGAGACGACGAGAAATGCCACGAGCGGTGGCGTGCTGGCGCTCATGGAGCATCGCGACCAGCTCGAACTGGTGCAGAAGCAGCCCGAGCTGCTCGATTCGCTGGTCGAAGAGATGGTGCGCTGGACCAGTCCGGTGATTCACTTCTGCCGTACACCGAACCGCGACGTCACCCTGCACGACGTGTCCATCAAGGCGGGCGAGCACCTGACGCTGTTCTACCCCTCTGCCAATCGCGATGAGACCGTTTTTTCCGAGCCGATGCGATTCGACGTTCGGCGCGACAAGAATCCGCAGATCGGATTCGGCATCGGTGAGCACCTGTGTCTGGGCGCGCATCTGGCGCGCAACGAGCTGCGGGCCATCTTCAAAGCATTGCTCGCACGAATGCGGGAGATTGAGCTCATCGAACCGCCTGAGCGGCTGCGATCGGGATTCATCGGGGGCGTCAAGCACCTGAAGGTACGGCTGCGGCTGGACTGAGGCCGATCGGCGAGGAGAGCGTTGGCGGTGGTTAGGTACCACCGACCACCGGTGGGCGGCCGTCGGATGGAGGGTAGTACTATGTGAGTGGCCGTACACAAGGCCCTCCGTCCAGGATCACTCACTCGAAAGATGGTTGCAAAGGGAGTAGGCGTTCCTCCTCTCGACAGCCACCTAGCCCGCTTAGCTCACCGATTTCAGTTCAGCGCGCCTTCGGCGCTCATTTTGCCGTGGACCGGGTGGTTCGAGCGGGCCCATAGGCCGATTAGGTCGCCGACGAGGGCCTTTGCGTCGTTGCGCGAGGTCTGAGTCGGGCTCTGGAGGCACTTTGGCATTCGTCGGAGCGTAGGTCTCCCTGTCAGTCGTAAATACTGACAAGCGAACGCGGCAATCACGGCAATGGCTATCCGGGCGGCGGCCAGGCGGGATGACGACGGAGGTTGGCCAGGATCTGTGCGAAGTCGCTGGCGTACGGATAGGCATCAGAGAACGACAGCCAGACCCTGCGCACGGTAATGCGCACCCGCGCACCGATCTTCAGTAGCTTCAGCCGGATGGTCGTGCACTGCGCCTTGGCGTGCTGCGTGCCGGCGAGCCCCAACCTTCTCAACCCGTGCATCAGCACGTAGGCGAAGGAGGAGAAGTACAGGCGCAGTTGATTGGCCCGCAGGGTCGCAGTGCTGGTGCGATCGGCGAACAACCCCAACTGCTGCTCCTTGATCCTGTTCTCCATCTCACCGCGTACGCAGTAGAGCTTCTCATAGAGGCGCTTTGCACCGGCCTGGCGGATCGGAAGGTTTGTCACCACGAACCGTGGGTTGGCCTTGTTCGGCAGGTATTCCGCCTTGCCCACCACCCGCCGTTCGGCGGACCAGGACTTGCGCGTCCGATAGCGGAAGTCACGGAAGCGACGGGCCGGCCGGCCGGTGCGGGCATGCTCGATGCGTGCCGCCTCCATCGCCTCGCCCAGGACCCGATTCAGTCGCGCATTACGGGCCAGCCCCAGCAGATAGTTGACCTGGTTGCCCTCACACCAGCGCATGATCGCCTCGCGGCAGAACCCGGAGTCGCCGCGGATCACGATCCGTGTCTTCGGCCAGCGGGCACGGATCTGCGTAACGATCCGCTCGAGCTCTTCGACGCTGCCCGTAGCACCATCCTGATTCGACGGCCGCAGTCGCGCGCACAGCAGGTGCTCGCCGCAGAAGATGTACAGCGGCAGATAGCAGTAACAACCGTAGTAGCCGTGGAAGAACCGCCCTTCCTGGTTGCCGTGCAGGGGATCGTCCGTCGCATCCAGATCCAGCCAGATCTCGCGCGGCGGCTTGTCGTGGGACTCGATGAACAGATCCACCAGCAGACGATCGAACGCCTTCGGATCGGCCGCGATCTTCTTGTAGCGGTCGGACTTGGCCGATTCCGGTGTCGTCAGTTCCAGCCGGTTCAGCGTGCTCGACCCAGCGAGCGGATTGCCTTTGTCACGTTCTCGCTCGCGGTCTTCGCCCGTCAGGTCGCGTTTACCGACCAGCAGCGCCAGCACGCTATCGGCGCGCAGTGTGTCGTGATCGTTGAGGTCTTCGTAGCCCAGTGCCAACCCGTAAACCCGCTGCGCGACCAGCGACAGCACGCCGTGTTCGATGCTGTTCGGATTGCGATAGTCGGTGAAGCACCGAGCCAGCCGATCCGATAAGCCGAGCCGGTGATCAACCTCGCGTAGCAGCAGTCCGCCGCCGTCCGAAGTGATGCGACCGCCATCGAAGCGACCCACAACTTCTCGCGTTCCCAACGCGTGAAATTCCAACTGGCAGGGAATACACTCTGTCGTCATAGGCCTCTCGTTCTGTTGTGGGTAAGTGCTTGGCGGCTCTTACTTTATGCAACAGAGAGAGGCCTATTTCCATAGGGGCGGTGAGTTTTCCGGGCTAGAAAATAAGCGTACTTACTAAGTCGCGACAGTTTGGGTCCAGAACTCTCTCTTTCCTCCACGCGGAACCTGGTTGCGCGTCCGGGGCTCGGCTTTCGTTGCCTCGGGCGCGCGGCACCTTATGCTGCTTTCGCTTTATGTTACTTCTTTGGATCGCGGATCGTTACGCTGCCTTGCGCGACGGCGGCGAGACGCCCTTCATTGACCACGGCAATGTGGACGACGGCGAGTGTTCGGCTCATGTTGATGATTCGGGCAGTGGCACCGACCGTGCCTTTGCTGACGGGGGCGGTCAGGTTGATCTTGAATTCTGTAGTTGCTGCCCACTGCCCCGGCTTCATTGCCGGATAGCAGACGCATCCGAGCATGAGGTCGCAGAATGCCGACAGAACACCGCCGTGCATGTTGCCGAAGGGTGTGAGCAGTTCCTCGCGCACGTCGAGCTCTCCACTCATGGTGCCCGGTCCGGCCGCCGTGATTCTGAAGCCGAGATACTCGTGCAAGCCGCCAGCGCCGCCACGGTTCGCCAGAAAGCCGTCCGCGATCTTCTGGCTGAAGGGTACGTCGGCAACGGGTATGCTGTAATCGTTCACAATCTGCTCCTTATCTGGAGAATGGGTCGGGGGAATGGTTGGGTGAAACGTGTCTATTTCGGGGGGATCAGGCAGGAATGAATGGATTCGTCATTCTCCACCTCCCGGGCAAGCGTCCGGATCGCGAGATCCGCGTTCTCCAGGGAGAAGTCGTGGGTGTGCATTTGTTGGATGGGGGATCGGCCCGACTCGATCAGCCGAATGGCACTGCGGTAGCCGGAGGAGGTCACCCCGATCGCGCCGTGAATGGTGATCTCCTTCATGACGATTAGATCGGAAACGAAATCATCCACCGGCCGGAAACCTTTCACTCCGGCGAGCACGATTCTGCCTCCCGGCTTGACCATGTCGAGAGCATCGCGGACGGGTTTGGTCGCGTAGGCCGAGACGTCGATCACGACGTCGGCGCCGCCGTCGGTCAGGGCTCTGACTCGCTCGACGGCGGGTTCGTTGTCGACGTCGACAGTGTGGTCGGCACCGAAGGCCCGGGCAAGCGCCAGCTTACGTGCGTCGGCAGCGAGTCCAGTCACGATGATCGTTCCCGCCCCCACTTCCCGGCAGGCAATCACGCAGGACAGACCGCGCTGGCCGGGCCCAAGGATGACGACGCTCTCGCCCGGCATCGTTTTCGGCAGTTCGACCGCCCAGCGGAATCCGGCCCCCAATGGATTGAACATCACCGCCAGTTCGGCGGGTAGCGATGGGTCCATGCGATGAATCACCGAGTTAGCGTGCAGATACATGTACTGAGCGTATCCGCCCCAGAGCCCGGGCGACTCGCTCAGCGGGATGTACGAGTAGATGCGACGGTTCTCGCAGAGGTGAGAGCGGCCATCGAAGCAGGTGGAGCAGTGTCTGCAGGACAGCATCGTTTCTACCGCCACCCGGTCGCCGACGTCCACGCCCCACCGCTCGGCCGCGACATCCCCGATTCGAGCGATCCTGCCCAGAGGTTCGTGTCCTGGTATCACCGGCATGGGAGTACGCAGAGCCCCCTCATACTGCTCATAGTCGCTGCCGCAGATACCGCA
>JAEHDI010000455.1 GCA_016880505.1 Bryobacterales bacterium
AGTCTTCGTCTTCCGCCCATTCGCTTAAGTACACGCGACGTCCCGGATGCGAAGCGCTGTCTTTGAAACCAAAGTCAGGGTCCGCGAAACTCAGTCCGGGATTCTGGGCAAGGCTTGCGTGAGCCTTCGATTTCTTTACCCTGAACTTGCCCGAAAGTCCGATGCTTCCAGGATTGTTGGCCAAGTGATTTCGGAATTGGCCGTGATTTTCTGCGTCATGGACAGGAAGAGTGTTCGGGGCTGCGCCGGGACTCGGGGTACCGTCGACTCGCAACCCCCGATAATCGGTAAACAGGTCGGCCGTTAGTTGCTCGGGAGACTTCTGGAATTTGAACGTCAGTTTCACCTCAACGCCGTCTGCGTGGAGCCAATCTTCGACGTCCAAGTTTTCCACCACAACTCTGTTCTCGGTGATGTAGTAGGTGCCATCGAACCAGCCTTTGATCTCGGCTGTGGCGTTACTGAAGGAGAGGACTGAATCGCTATGGGACACCGGCCCCGCGGTGACGGTGCCCCCAGTCATTGGAAGGGCGACACTCGCCCAGGCTTTCCCGGTCTGTGCGGGTGGTTCGGTGTTGTCCGCTACCGCGACCGCGCTAGCGCTGAAGATGAATCTCTTCTGGTTCGGCATTTGTGCCTCACTTGTCTTGTTGGACGACAAAGCGGTAAGTCTCCAGTCTGGCGCCGGGGACCGGTTCGGCCGGGTCGCGGCGCCCGTACACGACGAGGGTGTACGTGCCGGGCGGCACGCTTGAAGAGTGAACCAAGAATTGCAGAGGATCGCCAGGAACGGCAGGAGGAGCCGCGTCGACCGTATGAAGCAATATACCGGATTCATTCAGGATCTGCGCCCGATATGTGACGAACTCGGCTTGCGGCGGGAGAGGTACTTTCACCGCCGCGTATTCGGCCGGCCGCGCGAAATTAACTACCGGATCCGCCCCGCGCGAAAGGGGGCGCAGGACAACGTCCTGAAATACTTGCGGAGCCCGAGCCGCGGCCAACTGGACATTGAGCCTGGGGACGACAAACGCCGTCTGGTAGACAGCCACGCCGGCGAACAGCACGCAAGCAGCGGCCCAAGCGACCGAAAATGCAGGCCGTAACCCCAGCCACGCCAGCCAGCCAAACTGCGGCCGGACCCGTACTTCCGTTGATATCTGCGCCTCGTCGCGGAGGACGGCCGCCGTATTAGCCCGCAAGAGCGCCCCGGTTCTGACGTCCTCGGCGCACTCCGGACAGGAAAAGTAATGCTCTTCGAACTCTTCACGCTCATCGGCGGAAAACTCACCCAGCAGATATCGTTCTGCCGCCTGGGTTCGTTGAGCCTCTTGATGCTCCATGACATTTGCCTCTACCAGATGGTGCTGCTCGCAACCACTTCATTTCACGCGGCCAAACAAAATATCGCATCCGGAGTCCGGTCAGTCACCAGCCGCGCCTGCCGCTCCTAACCTGCTCTTGAATCGAGACTTAGCGCGGTGAAGCAACACCCGGAGATAGCCCGCGTCGACTTTCAGCCGCTCGCAGACGTCCGACGGCGTCCGTTCCTCGAGAAAAAGTAGTTTCAGGACTTCCCGGTCGCGGGAAGGGAGCTCATCGAGCACTTTGTGGACGAGCCGTTTCCGATCCTCGGTGATTAGTGGCAGATCCAAGTCGACCCGCGTATCGACCGGGTCGGCCGTGTCATTATTAAGCGGCTCGAACCTCCCATTCTGCCGGAGGAGTTCATGCGTCACGTTGTTGCAGACGGAGTTTACAAATGCGCCGAAGCGTTCGGGGAACTCGACCCCGGTTCCGGTCCGCAGGGTGCGGATCACGCGGAGCAAAGTCTCCTGACGGATATCGTCCATCAGTTGGGGCGTACGAAGACGGTTCTGAAGCTTCAGGAAAATCAGTTCGCCGAAGTAGGCGTTGAAATGCTCCTCGACAAACGGGTCACCCTGCTTGAGCCGTTGAATATATTCCGCACTGAACTCGTAGAACTTCAAGTGTCGCCGGTGGTTCACAAGTATAACGCGGGCGTTCACACAGGGCAAGGGAGATTGACAACCATAGTTAACCCGCCGACTGGCGTTCCTGTTAAGTCGCGTTACACTGGTTAGTTAGGAGAGGTTTTGCACCAGCACGCCCATCACGGCAGCGGCACCGGCAGGATTCTCAAGTGGTCGCTCGTCGCCACGGCCGTCTTCGTCGTGGTGGAATTCGCGGCCGGATTGCAGGCGCATAGCCTCGCGCTGCTGTCCGACGCCGGCCACAATCTGACCGATACGCTCGCGCTTCTGCTCGCCTGGTTCGCCTTCTACTTCCAGGCGAAGCCGGCGAACGAGGTCAAAACGTACGGCTACCACCGCGCCGGCATCCTGGCCGCGTTTGTGAACGCGCTCATCCTGGTGGTCCTGTCGGTCTACATCTTCTATGAGAGTTACCACCGCTTCCTGAACCCGCAGCCGGTGAACGAGACGACCATGCTGGCCATCGCGGGGCTGGGGCTGGCGCTGAACGTGGCCATCATGTGGGGGCTGCGCCGGGAGCAGAAAAGCGACCTCAACATCCGCAGCGCCTTCCTGCACATGCTCGGCGATGCGCTCGGCTCCATCGGCATCATCGCCGGCGCGGTGGCCATCCACTACACCGGCTGGGAGCAGATCGACCCGGTGCTCTCCGTGCTGATCGGCATGCTGATCATCTGGACGGCGTGGGACGTGGTCCGGGAGTCGCTGAACATCCTGCTCGAAGGATTGCCGCGCGGTATGTGCTTGGGGTCGGTCTACTCGTCGATCCGGGACGTCGAGGGAGTGATCGACATCCACGACTTGCATATCTGGAGCCTCAGTTCAAGCACGCACGCGCTGAGCTGCCACGTGCTCGTCGAGGACCTGCCGCCTTCGGCAAGCGATACGGTCCTGCGCCGTCTGAATACGATGCTCAGCGAGCGGTTCCACATCGACCACACCACCATCCAGTTCGAGCAGGTGAACTGCCCGATGTGCACCAACGGGTGCTGGATCCCCGGAGAGCCCGGCAGGCGGGACGGGGTCTGATTCACCACAGAGGACACAGAGAACGCGGAGGGGAAAAAGGAAAGACCGCTCCCTGAGGTAGCGGCTCGGAAAAACCTGCGTGCGCGCGCGTCAGCGAGGGGGCTACTCCAGCACGGCGAGGAATTTCAGGAGCTTCCGCCGCAGCTTCTCGGCCGTGAGGTTATCCGGACTGACGACCAGGATCGTGTCATCGCCGGCGATCGTCCCCGCGATTTCCGGCCACTGCTCTTTGTCGAGCACGACCGCCAGCGAACTTGCGTGCGCGGGCGCCGTTTTCAGCACGACGAGGTTCTGGGCGACGCGGACATCCTGAAGGAACTCCGAGGCCATGGTGGCGAGCGACGGACCGCCCGGCTCCGGGGCCACCTGCCAGTACCCGGTCGGCGTCTTCACCAAGCCGAGGTCGCGGATGTCGCGCGAGAGTGTCACCTGCGTGGTCGTGATCCCCACCGCCTTGAGCTCTTTCGCCAGGTCCTCCTGCGTCCGGATCTGTTTGGCGCG
>JAEHDI010000456.1 GCA_016880505.1 Bryobacterales bacterium
GAGGAGCGCCGCTATCGCCCACGCCATCGATGGGGCAGCTTGCCGCCGACGCCGGCGTGGGCGGCTCCTACTTCACGCGCATCCTGCGCCTCAGCTTCCTCGCGCCCGAGTTCGTCAGAGCGATCCTGCGCGACCGTCACCCGATCGCGTTAACCGCCAAACGTCTCGCGAACCAGCTCCGTTTCCCGATCGCATGGGACGAACAACGCGCGTTGCTCGGCACCGGGTGATCGGCGACGACAGGACGCCGCCCCGCTCCGCCCACGCGGGGCGGAGTGCGCTTCCAGCACAAGACCGCATGGCATCCCGGCCGACGGCGGCATCTCATCGCGCGCGTTGTCGTACCACCAACTATGCCGTAAGAGCCTTTCGCGACCGGAGCGGCCCGTTCGTCGTACGCGCCCGGTCTCACGTAACCGCCACTGCGGGGACCGGACGCCCTAAAGCGCGGAAAGGAGGCGGCAATTTCGGCTCCGCGTCACAGAAAAAAATCCTTCTATATCAATAGTTGACGAGGTGGCGGAGGGCGCAGTCACCAGCGAACCATTCTCCCATTCGATTCCCTGTTATCCAGGGAAAATACAGGGAATTTTCGCGATTCCGGGCCTTATTGGCTCTGATGCACCGCGCTAACCGCCCGTTTTGATTGCCCTTTTTGATCGAATTCCCTGAGCGATCGAACAGGGAAAATTTTCGGCGGAGCAGGGAACTGATTCAACGGAACAGGGAACTCCCATTCGACATCAGCGAATCGCTGCAAGCTCGCCCGCGGCGATCGAACGGAAGCGCATCCATCGTGATCCCAGCGGAAGGTTTCCGGCCATCCAACGAAAGAAGCTTTCACGGATCGGGTTTTTGCGCCCTACAGCTTGGCGGTCAACTCGAAATCTCGCGCACGCGGCGCATGCAAACCCTCTCTGCTGGCATCCGTCCTCTCCTCGGGCAAAGGAGCGGACCCTAATCGCAGCCAGCAGAGGCGTCCGTCACGCCTCCATCCCGGGCGGTATCATCCCGGAACGGCGGGCGACATCATCTCGGAATCCTGGGCGGCAATTAATCGGAACAAGTGAGCGGCATCATTCCGGATTCGGTGGGCGCCGTGCTCCGGAATCAGCACTTTTGCAACAGTATCTGCCATTTCCGGACACAGGCCGCGCGTTACGGTGGCTCGACTCTCTTGTGCTCGCTCTCTACCTTGTAACTTGTTCAAGGTATCTTGAGAGGCACGTGAGATGCACCATTCCCGCCTCTGCGCCGTACTGATCGACTGCAGGACGTCTGATGTGGATGCGGCCGCCCACTTCTGGGGCGAGGCGCTGGGCCGCCCGGTGGGTCTCAAGCATCCGGGCAGCCGCGGCAATTACCGCATGTTGGAGACTCCGACGGACGAGCCCATCGTGCAGATTCAGTGCGTGGACCACGAGAGCCGCGTTCACATCGACATCGAAACCGACGACATCCCGGCGGAAGTAACGCGTCTGGAGAAGCTGAGC
Organism: Bryobacterales bacterium; assembly: GCA_016880505.1. Classification (GTDB taxonomy): domain Bacteria; phylum Acidobacteriota; class Terriglobia; order Bryobacterales; family Bryobacteraceae; genus JAEHDI01. The sequence goes on from JAEHDI010000456.1 coordinate 1,494, forward strand.
GCCAAGGTGGTGAACCGCCTGGATCGCTGGGTGGTGATGCAGGCGCCCACCGGTCAACGCTTTTGCGTCGTCCGCGTGCAGCGTCCGGGTTTCCCGAAGAACGCCAAGCGCTGGGACTGAGAGTTGGTCTCTCGCCTCTAGCGGCGGCACGACCTGCGGCCGCTGGGTGAGGCACACGTCGAAGCGGGACCCTGCTCCGCGGGGATCGGGAGGCGCAATGACGGCGGCAGCGAGATCGGTCATGTCGTTCCTTCAGGTTCCCCGGTCAGCGACCCGTCATCC
>JAEHDI010000457.1 GCA_016880505.1 Bryobacterales bacterium
CACCGCCGGCTTCTTTGTTCAGGACATGATTGAACTGATCCCCGGACGCTTGCGAGCCGCCGGTGGCGGGAGATTCACTCACGTCGGGTTCCGGACGTTCGCGGGACGCAATCTCGACAGCCTCGGCAATCCGCTGGGGGTCACGGGTTCGTCGCAGGGCTTCCGCGATGTCACGTTTCACGGAAGCCTTTCGTGGCAGGTTACGCCGGCTCTCGGGTGGCATTTTCTGGCCGGCCGGGGGTTTCGCGCGCCCAATCTCAACGACCTCGGCGCGGTTGGTCTCAACGACCTCGGTTATGAAGTGCCGGCAGCCGAAGTCGAAAGTTCTGGCGCGCTGGTCGGCAACAGTTCAGGTGAGGGAGCGAGTCCCACGGGCCAGCCGGTGCGCGGCCTCGCATCGGAGCGATTGCTCAACTATGAGACAGGGTTGTCCTGGCAGGTGGGCCGTTCATCGTTCCGGGCGCAGGCGTTCGACGCGGAATTATATGACCCGATCGTGCGCCGGACCCTGCTGTTTCCAGCCGATGCCGTACCCGCTGCGGTCGCAGGCGTTCCCGTAGAGCCACTGCCCCCGACGCCGGCGCAAATGCAACGGGGCGTTGTCACGGTGGCCACGAGTCTCGACCGCCGTGCCGTAAAGGCGTTTGTCAACGACGGCCGCCAGCGGTACTGGGGGATAGAAGCGGTCGGTCGTCGGCGAATCTCTTCCGCCTGGTCGGTTGGCGCGCAGTATTCGTTTCTTGTCGGCAGGGAACTAAACCCGAACCGCCCTGTACGGCGTCTGCCACCCCAGCAGGGATCGGTAGGCGTCCTATACACCCCGAGCGCACGCCGCTTCTGGCTGGGGACCAGCGCGTATGCCGCAGGAACGCAACGGCGGCTGAGTGGCGGCGATCTCGGTGATGAGCGCATTGGCGCGGAACGGAGCCGCCGGGACATCGCGAGTTTCTTCGGCGGGTCTCTCGTTGCGCCGTATCTGGCGCCGGGGGCGGACGGCCACCCGGGAACAGGCGACGATCTGTTCTTGCCGACTGGCGAAACTCTGCGCCGGATTCAGGACCGCGTGCTCCCGCCAGGCGCAGTGATCAACGGCGTGCGCGTTGTCGACGACAACACAAGGGCGCCGTTGTTCCTCGATACGGCCGGCTATCTTGCCGTGAACCTGTCCGGAGGGTTCCGGCTGAGCGAGACGATGAGCCTTTCCGCCGGGCTTTCCAATCTGTTGGACCGGAACTACCGGCTTCACGGTTCGGGCGTTGATGCCCCCGGCCGGAACCTGTGGGTGCGTTACAGGTTCACGTTCTGAAAACGGCTGCGGCGGTCAAAGCGCCGGGAAGAACTCGTTGCACCACGCCCGCAAAGTCAGTAGTGCGGTGATGAGCCGTAGTCCGGAAGGGCCCTCCCCTTGCCATTGCGCGAGGGCCGATTCGAGGAAAGGGCGATCGATCAGTCCGCCGGGCTTTGCCGAATCGAGCAGGTACGCGCGGGCGAAGTCAGCGAACGGTCCCCGTTGCATGGAACGGATGGGGTACTGGAAACCACGTTTTCTGCGGCCCGCAATCTCGGGGGGCAGTCTGTTGGCGAGCAGCGAGAGGATGTACTTGCCGCGCTTCCCCCGCCACTTCATCCGCGATGGTAGCGCCAGACCGAAGTCGACCACGCCTCGATCGAGAAACGGCATGCGCGCTTCAAGCGAATGAGCCATGGTCATCTTGTCTCCCATCAGCAGAATGCCGTTCGCCAGCCGCCGGGTGAAGTCGAGAGCCAGCCGCCGCTGGAGAATGTCGGCAGAGGATGCCAGCGTGTCCGGGTGCGGCCGGATAGGGTCGAGATCGCTCGACGGAGCCGTCAGTCGGAGTGCGCGGGCCTTCTCGTTCGAAGTCATGATGCGAAACCATTCGATGTCGGCTGACACTTCATCCGGTGCGGCAAGCGTGCGGAGCACGCGCCGGACCCGCAAGCTCCGGCTGTGCTCCGCCAATTTCCACATGAAACTCCGCGGGACGAACGGCCGGATCCGGTAGTACCCTTCAGACCCCAGCCATGCGTAGCCGGCGAAGATCTCGTCCGAGCCTTCTCCGCTCAGAACGACCTTGACATGCCGCGCCGCGGCCGACGCCAGCTTGTACGTTGCCATCCCCGGGCCGACGGTGCTCGGTTCCTCCAGGTGGCGTACCATCTTCGGGAGCAGGTCCGGCGCCTCCGAGATGCGGAACTCGATCTCATGATGTTCCGTGCCGAGTTGCTGAACGAGTTCCCGAGAGTAGCGACTCTCGTCAACAGAATTATCCTCGGGAAAAACGACGGAGAAGGTCTTAAGAGGGTAAGTCGCATGTTCCACAGCAAGGGCAGCGACGAGAGATGAGTCCATTCCGCCGCTGATGAACGCGCCGACGGGGACATCCGCCACCAGGTGCGATTTCACGGCGGCGGAGAGACGGGATTCGAGTTCGTGCGCGTATTCCTGCTCGGTGGCCGGCGGCTTCGCGTTGTCAAAGCGTACACGCCAGAAAACGCGGGACGTGACGCCGTGGGCGTCAACGGTTAGCGCCTCGCCCGGCTCGAGTTTCTTCACGCCGCGAAAGCCGGTCCGAGGAGCGGGAACGTACCCCACCGTGAGGAAGGAATCGACGGCCGCCAGGTCCGGCTCTGCCGGGACGAGTCCCGAAGCGAGGAGGCCCTTGATTTCGGAGGCAAACAGGAACCCGCGTGGAGTCCGAGTGAAGTATAGCGGCTTCATACCGCAACGGTCGCGAGCAAGCAGCAGCCGGCCAGACCGGCTATCGAGAATCGCGAGCCCGAACATCCCGCTCAATGCCTCCAGGCACTCGTCGCCCCACTCCTCGTACATGTGTACGATCACTTCCGTGTCGGAGCGGCTTCGAAAGGTGTGTCCCTTTTGTTCGAGTTCGGCGCGCAGTTCGCAATGGTTGTAAATCTCTCCATTGAGCACGACGTGCACAGTCGCGTCTTCATTTGGCATCGGCTGGCTGCCGTGCTCGAGGTCGAGGATGCTCAGTCGGCGACAGCCAATTCCGGCACGGTGGTGGCCGAAAATCAGACTGCCGGCCTCGTCCGGGCCCCGATGCACGACCGCCTGCATCATGCGGTCGAGCGCTTCACGGATTTCGGCGACGCCGAGATCCGCCGCGAAAACACCTACGATTCCGCACATTACCGTTCGGGCTCCAGAACGCCGTAAAGCCGGCTCACTGCGAGACGCGCCCAGGGAACGAGTTCCATCCGTTCCGTGTCCAGTGCCGCCTGCTGGCTGCAAATCCGCGCCATGTACGCGCCGCTCTCCACCACCGTTCCCCGTTCCGGCACTCCGCCGGTCACCAGAACCTCTCCGGGGCCGCAGTCGCCGAGTGTCGCGCCGGGTCTCAGGTGTCTCAAACCGTCCCGAACGCTGTAGACACCGGCCGGCACGCCGGCTGCGATCTCTAGCCACTCTGCTCGATTCTGTCGCAAGATCATCTGAGAGCCGCGTACGGGCTTGAAGAATTCTTCCCGAAGAGAAGCGACTTCCGGTTCCCCGAGCAGCCCGATTCTCCGCGCCAGTTCGGCCGCGGCGAGGGGGATTCTCCCTTCGAGACTTTCCCCTTGCGTGGCGAGGGCGGTGGACCCTTGCCACCGGGGATTCAGATCGACCGCAAAGCACCGGGAGGTATCCATGTCCACGACGAAATCCAGCCCGTACAACCCCCGGTAACCCAGCGATCCGAGCCATTCGCCGATTCTTTCGGTTTGTTCTCTGACGTCTCTGACCACGTCGGACGGGAGTGTGGCGGTGGCGGTGTAGTCGTTTCCCGCATACGCTCCTGGTCCCGCGCCAAGTTCCGGGATGCCTGCCAGTTGCACGCTCGGATAACCGGCAACGGCCGAGCGTGAAAGTGCGATCGCGTTGATGTTCAGCGACAGCGGGCCGGCGTCTGGCGCCGCCCAAATGAGAACGTCACCGAACCGCTCGTCGGCGGTGGCGAAGTCGGTGATGGAGCTGATCCAGACGGTTCCCGAGCCGCCGCTCCCGCGGCTTTCCTGTGCAATGAAACGTGAACCGAGTTCCGACGCCAGGTCCGAGTAACGCGCTTCCGCCAGGCGCACCCAACGGCCCGGCAGCCGTGGGAGCCCGAGTTCGTCGAGGCCACGGAAGAAGTTCGACTTGTCGTTGAGCCATTCGGCAAGCGCAACCGGATGGGTGAAGACTGGATAACCCGTGACAGTCCCGAAGGCGTCGAGCGCCGGACTGGCATAGGGGCACACCATGATCCAGCGTCCGGACGGATCGCCGAGAAACAGCCGAAGCAATTCGTCGCGCACGCTCTCCAAGATCGCCTCGATGTCGTAGTCATGGGTGCGGAGCCGCCTGCTTGTTTTGCGCTCCCTTGAAAGAAATCGGATGCCGTCGCCGAAATGCGCGAATTCCCTTCCCCAGTCGGCGCATGCGACAACCTCGATTGGACACAGCGGCGCAAGCCCCGCGCAGTACGATCCCAAGATCGCCTGGAACACGATCCGCCGATCGCCAAAGAGCCCGCGGAAATCGGACGCCGTCGCCTGCATTCGCCGATTCTACCAGCCGGACAGGATTCGGCCTGTCGGAGCAAAGGTAGAATTCGAAGATGCCGGTTGTTTGGAGCGAGTTCGTGCGTGGCGTATATGGTCTTGTTGCGGGCCGGAACGCCAGCCGTGACCAGATAGCGGAGTTCCAAGCTAGGGCGCTCCGCTCTATAGTTCGGCACGCGTATGAGCGGGTTCCTTACTACAGGCGTCTATTCGATCGAGCGGGGCTGAAGCCCGAGGATGTGCGTGGTCTCGACGATCTGCCGCGGATTCCGATCACTTCGCGCCAAGACCTTCAGGAACTGCCGGCTAGCGACCTCATCGTCTGGGGTGTCGATGCCAGCTCACTGCTAACCCACCGTACCAGCGGATCGAGCGGAGCTCCTTTGACGATCCGCCGCGAGCGATTCGAGGAGTACTTGCTGCTCGCCTACCGCTGGAGAGGGCACATCGCCCAGGGAAGGCACCCGACGGACCGCGAGGCTTCGATCGGTTACATTCACGACGCGGGGGACGGCCGAGGCCATCCGAAGGAGCCGCTTCACGAAAGGCTTTCCCGGTTCTGGAAGGACTGTATCGACTGCCTCCTGCCCCCGAAGCAGATTCTCGAGCGTCTGCGAGTGACTCAGCCCGAGGCGCTGCACGGAACACCCAGCGTCCTCGCCTGGCTGGCCGAAGAGATGACCGATGCCGACCGGCGTCTGATACGCCCGCGGATCGTCAGTTGCAGCCAGGAGACTCTCAGTGACTCGGCCCGGCAGAAGGTCGAATCGGCCTTTGGCGCGCCAGTCTTTAACAACTACGGCGCGCACGAATTCGTCGGAGTAGCTTCGGAGTGCCCGCAACGCCACGGGTATCACGTCTCTGACTGGACACTGATTCTCGAGGTTCTGCGGGACGGCCGCCCCACCGAACCGGGCGAGCAGGGGGAAGTGGTCGGTACTGCGCTGCACTCGTATGCGATGCCGTTCATCCGTTACCGCTTGGGCGACTTGGTAGTCCATGGGCCGGCGCCCTGTCTCTGCGGCGCGCCGTTCTCGACCCTGCTCTCGATTGAGGGCCGGACACTGGACATGATTCGCCTGCCGGATGGCCGTTCGATTCATCCCTACGCGGTATTCGGCCCGCTCGTCGAGTCGGTCCCGTGGGTCCGGCGTTTCCAGGTGATCCAGGAGAGAGCGGATTCCTTCCGGGTCAAGATTGTTACCCGCACGGAAACCGGGCCTGACGCGCTCGATCGGATGGCCGGGGCGATCCGAGAGGCTCTTGGGTCGAAGGTTCAGGTTGAGACTGAACTGACTGACCAACTCCCACCCGGCCGGAGCGGAAAATTCCACCCCTTCGTTTCGCTCGAACGACTCAACGCGTGGAGGCAGGCCGGCCAGTCACTCTGAGCCTTCCTTGGACACCCATGCCGCCAGGGTTTCGAGGTTTTCGGCGAAGGTGGTCGAGCGGATGATACGCGTGCGGGGCGGCTTGGCACCCTGGTACAGTTCGATCTCATCGTTTTCGCGGACCGGCATGGCCTTACCGTTGATGGTCAGCACCATGTCACGCGCCGCGTAGACCGAGACAATCCGGTCGGCTTTGCCGATCACCCCGTCCTCCAGCCAAGCGCCTCGGGGGTCCATTGCGCCAATGATTACCCGCACGCGCTCCACCGCAGGACGCTTAGCCAAAGGCCCGGCGTCACTCTGCTCCCACGGGGAGAGGCCGTGCAGTTTGTCGGACCGTCGCAGTGTGGACGGAGCCGTGCCCACCAGCCATTCGTATTCCCGCCGAATCTCCACCAGACCCGCCCCGCTCGTCAGCACGTTGTAGTGCGTGATGACCGATTCATTCGTGTAACTCAGCTCGTAGCCGTCGAGAAGCTTTGAGCCCATACCCCTCGCCGACACCCTCGATCCCTTCGTGATGTACAACGGGCGGTTCGTCTTCAGTTCATGAAACCGTGCCAGCACCGGCTCGCCCGGTTTGAAGCGGCGGCGCGCCTCGACCGGCCCGTTAGCCGGAGGAAGAACCGAACGCTCCAGATAGTTGAGGGCCTTCGGCACGGCGTCGAGATACTCCGGTCGCCCGTCTCGCGGTAAAGCAGCAAAAGGGTTCTCATCACCGATTGAGACTCGCCGCCTGTCACCGAAGGCGGCTCGAAAATGCGCGCCCACGCCGGATGCATTTCGGCGTCGTACTGCTGAGCCCATGCGGGCTGCGGCTCCGGCATCTGGGCCAACAGGATGAAGTCGCCTCCTCGCCGCGCCGATTCAAGGAAGCGGCGGTCCCCGTAGACTCGCGCCGCTTCGAGCATCATGTCGATGGCATCCTGAATCGAATTGTCGTTGAACGTGTAGTGCGTCTTATAGACTTCGCCCGGCCAGTGTCTCGGCCAGTCTTCCGGGTAGCTCGCCTTCTTTACCGGAAACTGCGCAGGGTCGGGAAACTTGGAATACCGCTGCGGCCAAGCGCCGTTGGGGTACTGGGCTTTGAGGAGGCTTTCGAGGGCGAACTGCGCGGCGTCGTGGATCTCACGGTCCCGGAACCCGAGCGCACGATCCACCCGCATCAGCAACCGCACGGCGGCCTGGGTCACGTTGTCGTCGAGCGTCGAGGGAGGAGACTGGGGCGTGGACGCGTCGCACGGCCTGTCGGCGCGGTAGGGGTATCTCGGACGTTTCTCCGGGTCGAACTCGACGATATAGTCCCAGCCTCCGGAGCACAACTGCCCTTTGACGAGCGCCTGTGCCGCCTTGTGCGCCGCGTCCAAGAAGAATCGGTCTCCGGTGGCATCGTACGCCTCGAGAAACGCCATGCCCACGCGCGGCGTCCCCTCGCGCTGCGTCTCGATCTGCATCAGCCCATCGCCCTGCTCGGATCGGCCGTAGCTGAGATCTTCGGCGTAGACGAAGTGGTATCCGCCCTCTTTGGACACTTGGTCCACGTAGAAGCCCGCAGCCTTCCGCATGACATCGAGCACCTGCTGCCGGGTGGGCGCCTCGGCCCCGAACAGAGTGCCGGCCGCCAGCAGCATAGCGATCCCCCATCGTTTTCGCATGGTGACAAGCATACC
>JAEHDI010000458.1 GCA_016880505.1 Bryobacterales bacterium
GCAGGGTGATCAAATCCTTTCGAAACAATGCCGGCTTCAGACGCTTGAGCGTCTGGATGCTATAGGGAACCACCCGTTTCCGGCCCGGAAGAAGCCAGCCGCCGGCGATGTACAGCCCGAAGATGGCGATTGCACGAAATCGATGCCGCCCCCCTGGACGCCCTGAAGCCGATCGCCCCCCACGCAGCGAGCCAGTAAGGCCATAGGCCACCACCGTCCCGCCGGGGTGGAGGGCCTTGCGAGAACGCCAGATGTGGCTGCCACCCAGGCTGTCGAAAACCACGTCCACGCCCTCACCCGTCAGGCGATGAATCTCGCTCACGAAGTCGAGATGCTGGTAGTCGATCGGGACACCGCCGAGGTCGGAAACGGCCGACGCCCCTCGCGATGAACAGGTGCCGTACATCTCCAGGCCGGCGACGCGTCCGAGCTGCAAGAGGGCCGTGCCGACCCCGCCGGCCGCGCCGTGGATCAGCACGCGCTGGCCCGATCGAACCTTAGCGGAGCGATGCAGCATCTGGTACGCCGTGACGTAGTTCAGCACGAGGCTGACCGCCTCGGCGGCGTCCAACCCGGGCGGCACCGGAACCAGCTCCCGTTGCGGCAGGCAGACGAACTCCGCGTACGCGCCGCTGATCGGCAGCGCCGCGACGACTTGGCCCAGCTCGATTCCCGAGACGCCGGCACCGAGCCGATCCACGGAGCCGACCAGATCCCAGCCCGGCGTGAAGGGCAGCGGCGGCGTCTCCGGATGAATCCCCTCGCGCATCATCACGTCGGGCAAGGAGACGCCCGCGGCCAGCACTCTCACCCGCACTTCGCCCGGCTTCGGCTCGGGGCAGTCTTCTCCGAGCACCTGAATCGCATCGGGCCCGCCGTAGTGGGTGACGATGATGCGCGCGTGCTTCACGGTCGCCTACCAGGAATCACCGTTGCAACCCCGCGGCACCGGGTTTTTCCTCGGAGAACTCAGTGGTGACCTTTCCACCTGTGCCGAATGCGGAATCCAGACTGCCATCGGGGAGATAGCGCGCCAGAGTGAATATCGTAGGTCCGGCAACTACGGTGCGTCCCGCCACGACGAGCTTGCCGTCTGGTTGGATGCCAAGGGCCATGGGGCGTCCACATTGCTCGCCGATGACCTTTCCGTCCCTGCCGAAGCTGGAGTCCAGGGCACCATTCGGGAGGTAGCGGGCCAAAGCAAACTTCTCGCAGGGCAGCTTGCCGCCTGTGACAGGCAACTCAGCTATGCCTGTAGTCCCAACAACGACGACTTTGCCGTCTGGGTGCAACGCTGCGGCGAGAGCGACACCGCCATCGCCGAAGTCGGTAGCGACAGTGCCAGCCGTACCGAAGCTGCGGTCAAGATTCCCGTCCGGAAGGAATCGCGCCAAGGCGAAGATAGTTCGGCCTTTCAGCCCCTCCGTAGCCCCGACTGCGATCAACCTTCCATCAGGCTGAAGCACCAGGCCAAATGCACCGCGATTCAAGAAGCCTTGGACTATCTTTCCCTTCGCTCCATAGCTCACAGCGGTAGCTACCACCCCGCCTTCGCCGAAGGATCGGTCTAGGCTGCCGTCCGGGAGGTAGCGGGCAAGCGCGAAGTGATCGAGC
>JAEHDI010000459.1 GCA_016880505.1 Bryobacterales bacterium
GTGACGGGACGTAGCGCAGCCCGGTAGCGCACCTGAATGGGGTTCAGGGGGTCGCGGGTTCAAATCCCGCCGTCCCGACTGTGTGAACAGGCTTCACCGCGCTTTCGCGGCGAGGCCTGTTGTTTTGGGTACCAGCTGTCTTATCCTACGGCGACACTTACTTGCCTCCCCCACGTTGCAACGCCTCCAGTGCTGCATCTATGCCGAAGCTGCCGGGCTTTTGGCTGGGCGGGAACTCCTTGAAGGTGCTTAGGAACCTGCCGACGTATTGTTGCGCCGGGACCAGGAGAAACAGGTGCTCGACCCGCCAGCGTTCGTAATCCATGCTTTCCTGGTCCGCGGTTTCGAACGGATCGCTGCGCAGATTGAAGAGCTTCGGCAGCCGCAATGCAACGAAGGGTTCCTGCCAGACATCCAAGCCCTCTCCGCGCTGCTCGGCGAAGACGATCTTCCACTGATCATAGCGCAGGCCAACGAGCGAGCCGTCGTCGTTGAAGTAGAAGAACTCGTGACGCGGGCTCGGTGATCTCCCGGCCAGGGCGTCGGTGATGTTGTAGCCATCCAGATGCACCTTGAAGGTCTTGGCGCCGATTTTCACGCCTTTCAGGAGGTTGCCCTTTACGTTCGTGTCACCCGCCGCCGCCAGCAGAGTGGGGAACATGTCTTCGTGCGCGAAGATGTCGTTGAACACGGTCCCGGCCTTGATGACGCCCGGCCAGCGGATGAGGGTTGGCACCCGGTATCCGCCTTCCCAATTCGTGTTCTTCTCGCCCCGGAACGGCGACTGCCCGCCATCGGGCCAGGTAAACTTCTCGGCGCCGTTGTCGGTGGAGTACATCACGATGGTGTTGTTCTCGAGGCCCAGCTCCTTGAGCTTGTCGAGCACCTGCCCAACCATCGCGTCGTGCTCGACCATGCCGTCGGGATAAATGCCGAGGCCGGTCTTGCCCTGCGATTCCGCCTTGAGCCGCGTCCAGATGTGCATGCGGGTGGAGTTCCACCACAGGAAGAACGGCTTGTTCTCTTTCTTGGCGTCTTCCATGAAGCGGAGGGCCTCGCGGGTCACCTCGGCATCAATGGTCTCCATGCGCTTCTTCGTGAGCGGGCCGGTCAGCTCGATCCGCTGCGTGCCGTTCGGATTTGCCCAGCTGTGGATGACGCCGCGGGTCGCGTGCAGCCGGCGCATCTCGGGATCCTTAAAGTAATCCGGATGCTCGGGTTCGTCTTCGGCGTTGAGGTGATACAGCGAGCCAAAGAACTCATCGAAGCCGTGCACCGTGGGCAGATGCTCGTCGCGGTCGCCGAGATGGTTCTTCCCGAATTGGCCGGTCTTGTACCCCCGCGCCCTGAGCATCTCGGCGATCGTCACGTCGCGGGCCTGCAGACCTTCAGACGCGCCCGGTAACCCCACCTTCAGCATTCCCGTGCGGAAGCCGACCTGACCCGTGATGAACGAGGCGCGGCCCGCAGTGCAGCTCTGCTGCCCATACCAGTCGGTAAAGAGCGCGCCTTCCTTGGCAATGCGGTCAATGTTCGGTGTCTGATAACCCATCATGCCCTGGTTGTAGGCGCTGATGTTCCACCACCCGATGTCGTCGCCCCAGATGATGAGGATGTTGGGCCTGGTCGCCGGCGCCTGTCCCTGCGCCGCCGAGACGCCGAGGACGAGGATCGCGAGCGCGAGAAGGCAGTGACGCGCGGCGGCGATGCTGCATGGCTTGCCTGCGGCTGTCATAGTGTGCTTTCGAGTGGTTGGGACGTGTTTATCTTGGCCGGTGACTTGGGACCAAATGTGCTGCCCTGGCTGCCGGAGAGCCCATTGGCCTTTTGGTCTATTCTGGACGTTGCCTCGCCGAGAGCCGACGGCCTTCGCCGAGGCTGTCGCCGCCGTCGACGGCTGTCTAGTGACTTCGACTGTGGGGCTTTTTCTTCACCCTCA
>JAEHDI010000460.1 GCA_016880505.1 Bryobacterales bacterium
GTTGCCCTGGAACCCCGGTGCCGGTGGAGAACTCTTCAGTCGCAAACAGTCGCCACAGCGCAACGTGGGTTTGAAACAGTCGGAAATCCAGTTCTGGTCCAAACAGCGCGCGGCGATGGATGCGATGAAGCGCGAAGGCGACATCCCGCGCGCCATCAGCCTCTTTCGGGAAGCCTTGGCGCTCAATCCCGCGCATGAAGACTCGCGTTACTACCTGGCAAACTGCCTGCTCGTCCGCGGCGACCTGTGGGGCGCCGTTCGTGAACTCGACGAACTGGCGCACCTTAACCCGAGCAGTCACCGGGCCTTCCAACGGAAAGGGTTACTTCTGGCGTCGGCCGCCCGAAGCGAGTCGGAACTAGCCAAGGCACAAGAATCGCTCGAAAAGGCCCACTCGCTCAATCCCGAGGAGACCGGCACACGCCTGCTGCTTGGCGAGCTGTCACTCCTGAGAGGTGACCTGGCTGCCGCCCGGCAACGCTTCGAACTCGTCTGCCGCAGCCATGCGCGATCCGTCGGCGCACTTTACCTCCGCGCCTACCTGGCCTGGAAGCGCGGCGACCGTCAGGGCTCGGAGGACCTTCTGAAAGCGGCGGCCGCCGCCAGAGGCAAGGATTGGAAACCCAAGGGCAGCGTGATGGAAGGCGATGTGCTTAAGCGCATGCACACCGATGCTACGTTGCTCTCCCGCTTCTGGGACGAGTGGGACGGTACTGCCAATCCAACTCGTGCTTTCGGTGCACTCGACGCCTTTGTCAGGCTTCCCGTTGCCATGCGCCGTTCCGCGGACGGCTCACCTCAGAACGATAGAAGTGAGCCCGCGGGCGTCACAGCAGTTTCGTCACGCCGGGAGTAAAGACCGGATAGGTGCCGTCCGGACCCGGCTTCACCGGCGGCTCCATGTCGATTCGAACGTCCTCCGGCTTCGGCGCGAAATAGAAGTCGGAGGCGCTGATCTGCTCCCACGTGACTTCTTTGCCGGTGTAGCAACTGATCTGGCCCATGATCCCCATCAGTGTGCTGCGGGCCATGTAGTCGCCGTTGTTGATCGGCGTTCCAGCCCGGATCGCCTTGAACAGTTCGGCGTGCTCGATGTAGTACGGGTTCGAAGACGTGTTCGAATAGGTCCTGGGTCCCGAGTATTGCCACTTCGTCTCACCCTCAATGGTCATCTTGGTAATGTTGCAGCGACCCTTGGCCCCAAGCAGCGTGCTGGAGGAGTCGTTGTAGCACTCTGGTATGGTCCGGCAGAAAGCATAGATTCGCACGCCGTTGGCGAACTCATAGACGACCGCATGGTGATCGAACACGCTCCCATAGATCTCCCCGTGCAGAGTGGATCGCCCGCCCATGCCGTGGCACTTCGCGGGCGCCTGGTTGTGCATCGCCCAGCTCGCGCGGTCCAGGTTATGCACCAGCGACTGCGGCACGTCGTCGCCCGACAGCCAGTGGAAGTGGTATTGATTGCTGCCCTGGTATTGGACCTCCGTTTGGCCCGGCTTGCGCGGATACAGCACGTAGGGCGCGCGAAGGAAGTTCTCCTCGATCGCGATGATGTCCCCGATGGCGCCGTCGTGCACACGCTGTACTGTCTCCCTGTAGCCCGGATGGTAGCGGCTTTGCAAACCCGAGACGACAGAGAGATTCTTCCGCTTCGCGAGTTCGCAGGCGGCTCGCACGGCTTTGATCCCGGCCGGGTCGATTGCATGGGGTTTCTCGACGAAAACGTGTTTGCCCGCCTCGATCGCCGCCGTCATGTGAAACGGGTGGAACTTGGCCGCATTGGCGATGAGCACCACGTCCGAGGATTCGATGACTTTCTTGTAGCCCTCGAAGCCGGAAAAGCAATGATCGTCGTCCACCATAACCTGCTCGCGGTTCTTCATCCGGAGGAGATTGCGTTTCTCCTGGGCGCGGTCGATCAGCAGATCGGCCATAGCGACAAGACGAACGCCCTTGTCGGCGGCCATGGCCTGCTCCGCGGCTTCAGTGCCTCTCCCGCCGCAACCGATTACGCCGACGCGAATCGTGTCGCTCGCGGCGACGTAGCCAGGGGCGGCCGCCAATCCCGTGGCCGAGGCCGCTACTGCGGTTTTCAGGAAGCTCCGGCGCGAGGGCGTCGTCGCGGTGTCAACTTCGTGTGAGTGATCCATCGTCTGGCTTTTCCTCTAGCGGGCCGTCTGCCCCGGCCTCTGTCGCAACAAGTGTAATCGCTCCCGGGTGTTTCAGGGCAGGAACACGCCCATCGGCTCGAGATCCGGGATTTCCCTGCTTGCCGGGTATCTCCGGTGAATGCTCTCGAAGAAACGAATGCGGTCAACCCAGCCGAGAGCTTCGCGGTCGTAGTCCAGTAGCACGTTGTCCAGCCAGTACGGCCGGTTCTCGGCGAGCCACGCCTCTCGATAGGCGGCCTTCACCTCGGTCGAGTAGTCCCGCAGCGTGGGCAACAGTCCGTCCATGCCCTTAATCCGTCGCAGATTGTTTGTTGCCAGCGCATCGTCGGCGGGATCAGCCCGCAACTCCCGGTACAACTCTCCGATCTCGTTTGCAAACTGGATCTTCATGCCGAGATAGTCGATGCGTTTCGCCGCGAGTTCAAGGAACCGGATGGTTCCGGCATGGTGGCGAGCCTTACTCCCGTGGGTCAATAAATCGAGAGTCGCCTCCTCGGCCAGGAGCCGCATCTTCGACGCCACCGGCCGCGCCCTGTGCATCACCTCGGCGCCATCCCGGGAGAACGGATCGGTCCAATAGAGGGTGCTGTTCGCCTCGCCCACACGCACGGATCGCAACAGTTCATGCACCTGCTCGAGCCGGCGGATGACTCCCACGAACGTGTGGTCCCGGTTTCTA
>JAEHDI010000002.1 GCA_016880505.1 Bryobacterales bacterium
ACCCAGCACCGCCGAGGTCGCGATCTGAAGTACGGAGAGCCGCTCGAATCCGCCCATCCGGGAGAAATGCCCCAGCACCAGCGCGTGCGCCGCGAACGAAATCGCGCCGAGAAAAACCAGCAGGTCGCCCAGCAGCGAGCCGCCTTCGATGGCGCGCGTGACATCGCCCTTGGTCACGACCAGCAGCACGCCCGCGATCGCCGCCGCGACGCAGCCGATGGTGAAGGGCTGCGGGCGCTTGCCCTGCGTGAGCCACACGGCGATCGCGGTCATCGGCGTCTGCAGTGCCATGATGATCGCGGCATGCTCGGGGCGCGTATAGGCGAGCCCCCACCACACGAGCAGGTTGAAGCCGCAGAAGCCGATCACGCCGTACACCGCGGCCGGCAGGAAGCGCCCGCCGAAGCGCAGGTGCTCGCGCCCCTCGGCCGCCCAGAGGATGGCGATGAAGATCAGCACGCCGAAGCTGTAGCGCACCGAGCCGAGGAAGAAGGCATCGAGCACCGTCAGCGTGCGCTTGGCGACGGAGAACAGCGCCCCCCACGAGGCGATCGCGACGCCGAGCCAGACGAGGCCCTTGAAGAAGTCAGATCTCGACGTCACGCGCCTAACCTAGGCGATCAGCTTGTCGTAGTCGGCGTGTGTGCCGATCCAGATCCAATACACACCGCCCTCTACATTGAGCCCCAAGGCTCGATAGTGGCGCCAATGCGCACCGACCAGAACCTATCGATTCTCTTGAAATGAAGCGATGGATGGCGCGAATCCGACTTGAGCAACGCAAAGCACTTGTCGGCCAGATCGCGAACGTCGCGCGGGAGCGCTGCATACAGCGCCCAGAACCTGGGCGACGCGGAATGCTTCAAATACCGCGCGCCTTCCCTGCCTTGTAGTCAGCCATCGCCTCGTTCACGAGGCGATCCAGCTTCCCGGCTTTCGCATCAGCCTCTATTTGGCGGTCCCAAACCTGGTGATCGAACTCGAGGAACCAGGCGCGAAAGCGCGACAGCTCATCCGGTGGAAGGCTCTTGATGCGTTGCTCCAGTTCCTCGAGTTTGCCCATGGTTCTTCCCGCTGATTTGGCAATCCAATCCGAAATTCTACGCCGCCTTCTTCTCGTCCCGCAGCGCGCGGCGCAGGATCTTGCCCACGTTGGTCTTCGGCAGCTCGGAGCGGAACTCGACGTACTTCGGCCGCTTGTAGCCGGTGAGCTGCTCCTTGCAGTGCTCGAAGATGTCTTTCTCCGTGAGCGCCGGATCCTTCTTCACGATGAAGAGCTTGGGCACCTCGCCCGAGTGCTCGTCGGGCACGCCGATCGCCGCCACCTCCAGCACGCCCGGGTGCATCGCCACCACTTGCTCGATCTCGTTCGGGTACACGTTGAAGCCCGACACCAGGATCATGTCCTTCTTGCGATCGACGATGCGGATGTAGCCCAGCTCGTCCATCACGCCGATGTCGCCCGTGTGCAGGAAACCGTCCTTGTCCATCACCTTGGCCGTCTCGTCCGCGCGCTGCCAATAGCCCTTCATCACTTGCGGTCCCTTGATGCAGATCTCGCCCGGCTGGCCGATGGCCACGTCCTTGTTGTTGTCGTCGCGCATCGCAATATAGGTCGAGGGCACGGGTAGCCCGATCGAGCCGTTGTACTCGGTCAGGCTGGGCGAGTTCATGGTGGCGACGGGGCTCGTTTCGG
>JAEHDI010000461.1 GCA_016880505.1 Bryobacterales bacterium
CAGCTTCAACTACTTCTCACCTGTCAACTACGGGTCACTGATTCCCGCCAACATTGCCACTGTCGGGTTGCTATTCGAATGGGAGCCCTTCGACTGGGGGCGGAAACGCCTCGAGGTGGCGGAGAAGGCGAAGACGGTGGAGCAGGCCAGTCTCGCGCTTCGCCAGACGCAGGCGCAAGTCGCCGTCGACGTGGGCAGCCGGTTCAGGAAACTCCGCGAAGCCCGCCAACTACTGGCGGTTCGCGTGCTCGCGCGCGAAACGGCGCAGGAGAACCTCAGAGTCGCAAATAACCGCTATAAGCAGCAGATGATCCTTCTTAAGGACGTCCTCCAGCTCCAGACTTCTCTGGCCGGCGCTAACCAGAACTATCAGGCGGCCTTGGCGGCCTACTGGACCGCAAGAGCGGAGTTTGAGAAGGCCTTGGGAGAGGAGTAGTGATGCGTACATCTCACATCGCACCCGTCGTCGCTCTGGCCTTGGTATGCGGGGGTTGTCGGAAAGCAGAGACCCAAACGAAGGTTCTGACGGCCGTGAAGGCTGCGCCTGTTGAAGCCGTCGCCGTGTCCGGCGAAACGCGGTACTCCGCCAACGTCGTTCCTGACACGAGTGTGAACGTCGCCTTCCGCGTCGGTGGGTACATCACCAGGCTCCACCAGGTACGTGGGATCGGCGGAGAGCGTGCCCTCCAGGAAGGCGACTTCTTGCCGACAGGGACCGTTCTCGCGGTCGTGCGGCAGGATGACTACCGCGTGAAGGTCGAGCTCGCCAAATCGACACTCGCGGAGGCCACGGCGTCGCTTGCCGCTGCTAAATGGCAAGTGTCCGAAGCCGAGGCTTCGCTGCGCCAAACCGAGATTGACTTCGGCCGCGCCAACAGTCTCTTCGAAAGCCAGAGCCTGACCAAAGCCGATTACGAAGCAGCCGCCACCAAGCTTGAAGTCGCAAAAGCGCGGGCAGCCAGCGCCAAGAGCCAGGCGGAGTCGGTGCAACGCCGCGCGGCCGCCGCGGCGGACCAGGTGAAGGAGGCCGAGATCGCCCTGGGAGACACAGAACTAAGAGCGCCGATGGATGGAACGGTCCTGAGCCGTCCCATTGAAGTGGGGTCGCTGGTCAGCCCGGGATCGGTCGGCGTAGTCCTGGGCGACACCAGTTCCGTCAAGGCGGCCTTCGGCGTTCCGGACGCAGCCGTCGCGCATCTCCGCCTCGGCCAATCTCTCCAAATTCGAACGGACGCGATTCCCGGAACGGACTTCCCGGGGCGAATTACGCGAATCGCCCCGGCAGCCGACACAAAGAGCCGCCTGTTCGAGGTCGAGCTCTCGGTGCCAAATCGCCAGAAACAGCTTCGGCCAGGCATGATCGCGACAGTGACCATCATCCATGCCGGTTCGCGGGCGCCGGTTCCGGTCTTGCCGTTGACTGCGATCGTACCGTCGAAGACGGAGCGCCAGTACGCTGTGTTCATCCTTGAGACCAACGGCAAGGAGCACGTGGCGCGCATGCGGGATGTCCGGCTGGGAGACGCCGTGGGGAGTTCCATCACAGTACTTGAAGGGGTCAAGCTCGGGCAGTTCGTCGTCACTAGCGGCAGCGACCTGGTGACTGACGGCCAGCCTGTGCAGCTTATCCCCTGAAGGCGGCCGCCATGTCCGAACATAAGTCCGACGCCGAGCTCATTCGCGACATGCACAACACGTCGCGCTTTTTCGTCGAGACGCGTCACATCTCGTGGGTGCTGCTGATTGGCACGGTGCTGTGGGGGATTTACGGTTACCTCAGCATGCCCCAGCGCAAGGACCCGGACATACCCGTCCGGATCGCCGTCGCCCTCACGCCGTGGCCAGGCGCAAGCGCCGAGCGCGTCGAGCAGCTCGTCACCAGCAAGGTCGAGGAGAAGATCGGTCAAAATGCAAAGGTCACCGAGATCAAGTCCATTTCGCGGACCGGGGTCTCCATCGTCTACCTTGAGCTGGACCAGAAACTGAAGGAAACCGGCAAGGAGCTGGACGACATCAAGCTGAAATTGGACCAGCTTCAAAACCTTCCCGAAGGCGCCGGTCCGATTCAGTTCCTAAAGGACTTTGGCGACACTGCTGCCCTGATGCTGACCGTTGCCAGCCCGAAAGTGACCGAGGTCGAGGTCGGGCTCCGCTCGCGCGCCGTTCAGCACGCCATCGAGGCGGCACGCCGTGATGCCCGCGGCGAATTCGCGGCGCCCCGGGCAACGCTCGTGATGAGCTTCCCGCAATCGATGAACCTGGACGTGGCCCGCAGCTCGGTCGATCTGTCTACGCGCTGGACCCGAGAACGAGGCCTCGCCCGCGACATCCGGGTCCTGGAGGGCCCCGGTTTTCTAGCGCTGGATTTCTGGACGCGCATGACCGATGACGAGGTCCAGCAAGCCGCCGATCGCTTCGTCCGTGAGCGACTTCAGGCTTCCGATTTTCATCCCGACCACTGGGACCCGGTAGTGGTGCGCGATCCGTCCGAGACCCCGGCCAAACTCGCCGCGGTGGCCGCGGCGAAATACAGCTACCGCCAATTGGACGACTTCACGGATCTCATCGAGAAGACGATCAAGACCGTGCCGCAAGTTTCCAAGGTCACGCGCACCGGGCTTCTGCAGGAGCAGGTTCATCTCATGTACTCGCAGGAGCGGCTGGCCTCCTACGGCATCACTCCCGGCGCTTTGCCGCAGATTCTCGCAGCCAGAAACATCACTCTGCCGGGAGGCATTCTGGAATCGCAGGGCAAGAACCTGGCGATCGACCCGTCCGGAGAGTTCAAGAACGAGCGGGAGATCGGTGACGTCCTGCTCGGCGCATCCGAATCCGGCTTACCGTTCTACTTGCGCGACTTGGTCGACGTTATGCGCGGCTACGAGAGTCCGGCACGGTTCGTGAACTACTACACGGCGCGCGACACGAGAGGCCATTGGCAGCGCTACCGGGCGGTGACGCTTGCCATCCAGATGCGCCAGGGAGAGCAGATCGCGCGGTTCGGTGAGGCGGTGGATGCGGCGCTGAACGATCTCCGCCCCAGGCTACCGGCCGACCTGATCATGGCTCGTACCTCAGATCAGCCGCTCCAGGTGCGCGAGAACGTCGGCCTCTTCATGACGAGCCTCTACGAGGCAATCGCGCTGGTGGTCCTTGTATCGCTGATCGGGTTCTGGGAATGGCGCTCCGCGGTCCTGATGGCCCTGTCCATTCCCATCACCC
>JAEHDI010000462.1 GCA_016880505.1 Bryobacterales bacterium
CGTGGCCTTTTCGTACAGATCGGCGCGAGTTGGCGCCTTTCGGAAACCCAGATTGAGGTTCTCAACAGCCTCCGGCACTCGTCCGAGTGCGTCGAATACTTGGGCGCGGAGCAGATAGTAGTCTCCCTGACGGTCCTTCTCGGTCACACGGTCCAACTCGAGCAGCGCCGCGCCCGGCTCCTGAATGCCGAGCAGAGTGACGACATAGTCCAGCCGGGCGCCTGGATCCGGCCCCGCGGCCAGGACGCGCTCGACGAACTCCTTGGCGAGTGAGTATTCGGCGGCCTCGATGAGCCCACGGCCACACTCGAGGAACACACGCGGCTCCGCTTGGCCGGCGAGTATGTCGCGGTAGTGAGTGATCGCCTCCTCCCGTCTTCCGTTGGCGAGCAGGAACCGGGCCAGCTTTCCGTGAACCTCCGGATCGGCCCGCCGGCTCTTCAACGTGCTGCGGAGGTTGGCTTCGTAGCGCGCCTTGAACTTTTCGACGGGGAGACTCAACAGGCCCACGGTGCCGGGGATGGAGCGCTCGATGGTGCGGTCCGGCCCCACCTTGGCGAATTCCTGAAGAAGCCTGGTTCCCTCTTCTTCCTCGCCCGTGTCCAGCAGCGCGCGGCCGAGAGTCATCAGAATCTGAGAGTCCTTCGGTTCCTTCTCGTAGCCACTCCGAAGGACGCGGACGGCGTCCCGGGGCCGTTCGAGCTCCAGGTAAATCCTTCCCAGAAGAGCGATCGCACGAATGTGATCCGGCCGGCGCGAGACAGCGTATTCGAGGTCGGCGAGAGCCTCGACGGGCTTTCCGATCCTCTGGTAGAGGGCGCCGCGAACCAGGCGCGCCTCAGGGTAGTCCGGCCGGAGAGCGATTGCCCTGTTCAAATGTTCGAAAGCTTTGTCCCGGTCACTGACGGTCAGGCCGAACCCGAACTGGAAGTGGCCCACTGCGTCTTCCGGATGGCGGCTCACATACCACTCGAGGTCAGGCAGCGCCTCGGCCTTGTTGCCGGCGCAAGCGTATGCGAAGCCGCGTTCCCGCCGGGCTACTTCGTCATTCGGCCGCAGCTTCAGGTAGTCGTCGAACGCCAGCGCGGCATCGCCGAAGAAACCCGCCTGGGCCGCCGTAGTGGCCAAGGTGCGGACGATGTCGGAGCGCTGAGGGGCCTGCGTGCGCGCTCGCACCAGCACCAGGATGGCCTCATCATATCGGCCCTGCTGTGCGACGGCCCGGCCGAGTTGAAAGAGCGCCTCCGTGTCCCCGGGCTGGGCACGCAAAACTGCCTCGAAGACCTGCTGCGCGCGCTCGACGTGGTCGGCCCGCAAAGCGGCGATGCCCAGGTTGTACAGCACATCGAGGTTTCCCGGGGCAGCTTCCAGCGCGCGAGAGAACATCGACTCGGCACGGGAGTAGTTGCCGGTTTCGCCGAGTGCCAGCCCAAGCGAGTACCAGGCGGCGGGGCCGGCGGCGCTCTTTTCGAGCGCGGCGAAAATGGCCTCGGTTTCGCCTGTTCGGCCTGCCTGATGAAGCGCGCGCGCCCGGAGCAACTGCACGGCGGGCGTCTGGCTGTCAGGGGCACCCAACCGGGCCAAGTGGTCGAGCGCTCGCTTGCCCTCTCCCCGGGCGGTGAACAACCGAGCCAACTGGAGACGGGCGTTCTGGTGACTCGGGTCAATGGCCACTACTTTTTGAAAGGCGGCCAGGGCGTCATCCGGTTTGCCCCCCTCGAGATAGTGATTGCCGAGATTATTGAGAACCGCGGCGGATCGGGGCGCAAGTTGCAAAGCTTTCCGGAAGCATGCCTCGGCTTCATCGTGCTTCTTGCGGGCGTCGAGCACCGCTCCGAGGAGGTTCCAGGTCGCCGCTTCCGAGGGAGCCGCCTTCACCAGCTGACGGAGCTCTGTCTCCGCCTCCGTCAAACTGCCCTTTTGGAAGAGTTCTACAGCGTGCCGGAGCCCGGCCGGGGTTTTCTGGGCCGGGAGCCCAGACGCGCTGGTCGCACACAATACAGCCGGCAACAGCGTGGCTCGCAGCTTTCGAAGCAGTGTCAAGGCCAAAATAAGAATGGGAGTAGCGCGTCGATCAGATCCGACCGCTACTCCCAAATGTAACAGTTCCCGAAAAACCGCCTCGTCAGAAGTACAGCTTGCCGCCGATTTGCACCTCGCGCGGTGAATTCGCCTGGCACGTAGTCTTGCCGAAGTCCTCCAGGCCCACCGTGGAGTGCGGAGCGCAGAACTGCGGGTGGTTAAACGCGTTGAAGGTTTCCAGCCGCAACTGGAACATCATGCCCTCGCGCACCCGGGACAACGGGATGTTCTTGAAAAGCGAGAGAGAGAATACGTTGGTGCCCGGGCTCCGCACCGAACTGATCGCCTTGGGAGCCGTGCCGATGGCATATGGCTCCGGTTTCTCCGCCACATTCGGGTCGGCGAAGTACTGGTCAAGCGTCCAGTTGCCGGCCTTCTTTAGCGCTCCCGTCAGGTTGGGCCTCTGATCTCCATACGTTGGAATGCTTTGCCCACCGGACAGAGTGAGAATGATAGGCTGACCGCCGGTGAGGCGGTAGATACCGTTGGTCTGCCAGCCGCCGATGACAGCGTTCAGCACCGGGTGCAGATCGCCGCCCAGCAGCTTGCCGCGGCCGATGGGCAGTTCCCACTGGTAGCTGAACTGGAAGATGTGCGCCAGGTCGAACTGCGACAAGGACCTGTCCAGTCTCCGGTTGTTCGGGTCCTGCATTGTAGCGTCCACAGTTCCACCCAGCCAAGTGACGCCGTCCCCAGCCACCGAGCTGTCGTCGATCGATTTTTGCCAAGAGTACGTCGTGAGGAACGTTACTCCCTGGCTGAAGCGCTTCTCAAAGCGAGCCTGGAGTGCGTGGTAAATCGAGTTCGCCCATGGCGGGTCGTTGCCGCTCAAGCCGCTGAAGTGGGGATGCGGGCGAATGAGCTGGTTCCGTTGCACCTCCGGCCCCGACAGCGAACTGTTCGGATCCGTGATGATCTCGTAAAAGGGGTTGGGAACATACTCGTTCCAATAGCCGGGATCCTTCAAGAAGTCCGCCGCCTGGGCGCTTGTCAGGTAATTCATATCTCCGGCATTACCGAAATAGAGGTGCGTTCCCTTCTTGCCGACGTAGCTGACGTCCAGTACCGTCGCCCACGGGAACTGATGCTGGATGCCGAAGCTCCAGGTTTGTTCGGATGGTCTGGTGTTCCAGTATCGAATCGGACCACTGATGTCGAGGCCGAGGTAGGTGAGGGCGCCGAGCGATCTACCAGGCGGGCGAGTGACATCCCCCCCGAAGGGATCTCGCAGGAATCCCCACGGAGTAGCGCCGTCGCCCTGGTAGTGGCTCTGCCAGTTTGTTACAGCATCAAAGCCCGAGAAACCGCCGGCTCCGCTTCCCGCAGCCCCGCCCTTGGAGAGCGAGTAAAAGATGCCGTACC
>JAEHDI010000463.1 GCA_016880505.1 Bryobacterales bacterium
AGCAACGCAAGTCGGGATTCGCGCGGAGCGTATCCGGTCGCGGCGTCCGCTGGCGCCGGAATTCCGATGGTCCTGGCCGGCAGGCAGCTCGTACATCAATGCGGCGTTGCCGCCGCGAAGCCGTTCGGCTAGCGCCCAGAACCCTCCGGTCCTTCAGCCGCCGCCACTTGGAAATACCGAGCCGCCGCTAGAAGTGGGCAGGGTTCTGCAAGTGCCGCCAACTGTCGCTGAGTGGGATGACCCGGCCTGGAAAGGGATACGTGAGTTTGAGCTAGCCCTGAATGAGACGTCGCCGCGCGCTCCGAGGCATCCGACACAGGTCAGGTGGATGCACGATGGACGCACGCTCGCGCTACAGTTCCGCATGGACGAGCCGGAACCCGTGGTTGCACGGGCGGGAGGAAGAGATAGTGCGGTGACCGGCGACGATCACGTGGCTGTTTACTTGGCAACGAGCGGCTCGGCTTTCTTGGAAATTGCCACGAATTCGGTGGGCGCAATCCGCGACGCCGTAGGCAGGGGCCCACACTCGATGGGAACGCGGTCCGACTGGAACGCGGACTTCGAAGTGCAAGCAAACATCCGGCACGGACACTGGATCGCGCGGCTAAACATACCGCTCGAACAGTGTGCTGCGGCACTTGGGGAAACCGGCGTGCCACGGAACTGGCGCATCCTTCTGGTCCGCTACCGAGCTCCCCGGCCAGGCGAGGCGGCGGAAACGAGCACCCTGCCCGGGCTGGAGGGGGCTTCGAGCTTCTATGGGCCCATTCGATACCAAGCCTTGAACTTGCTTGACGGCGATCCAACAGAGGTGAACCTCCCGCACGCACTCGAAAGGGTGCCGCCGGCCGGTCTGGCCGGCGAACTTGCAGCCATGGAACCATACGTATGGCCGTCGCTCGACCGCCGTTATCAGGGCGTGCGTACTATGCTCCAGCGCTATATGCGGATACGGACGGAAGGCGCTGTGTTGGCCGAGCGGCGAGCTTGGGAACAGGTAGAAACGCGCGAGGACTGGGAACGCTTCCGTGACGAGCGGATCGAAGGACTACGCGAGTCAGTGGGCAAGTTTCCGCCAGACAGACCGGCGCTAGACGCACGGGTGAGCGTCCGCCGGAAGGGCGACGGCTATGTGCTGGAGAACCTAGCGTTCCAGAGCCGGCCGGGATTCTATGTGACGGCGAACCTCTATCTTCCGGAGCGGCTCACACCGCCGATTCCAGCGATCATTATTGTGCATAGCCAGCACTATCCGAAGACGCAGGGCGAACTGCACGATATGGGCGAGATGTGGGCACGAACGGGTTGCGCGGTGCTCATCATCGAGCGGCCGGGTTACGGTGAGCGGGCGGAAACCACGACATGGTACAGGCAGGCGTACGCGTCCCGGTTCACGTTCACAAAGCAACTTTTTCTGATCGGCGAAAGCCACTCGGGATGGGCGGCGTGGGACATCATCCGGTCCGTCGATTTCTTGCATGACCGCCCGGAGGTGGACAAGAATCGGATCATTCTGCTCGGGTCGGTGGCGGGTGGAGGCGAGCCGGCAGCGGTCGCAGCCGCGCTTGACCCGCGAATTACGGCAGTCGTCCCGTTCAACTATGACCAGGGGCATGTCAGGGTACACGGGGACTCTCCCGGGCAGATTGCCAGGCAGTTCTCGCCCTGGTTGGTGGCGGCGTCGGTTGCACCCCGGAAATTTGTGCGGGCGTTCGAGTTCGGCTGGGAAGGGGCTGAAGAGTCCGACTACCCCGAGTTGTGGGTGGATGGCATGAAGCGCTCTGAGAAGGTATGGGGCTTTTACGGCGCACGAGAGAACTTGGCCTCGTCACAAGCGTACGGATTGATCCGGCTGAGCATGGAGCGGGTGAGCCACTGCTTCAGCATCGGGCCGCAACAGCGCGAGCCGCTCTACGCAATTTTCAATCGTTGGTTCGGTATTCCGTTTCCATCTCAAGAAGACCTGGAAATACTGCCTGATTCTCAACTTTCCACAAATCCAGTGCGAGAGGCGGCCCGAAGACAGGAAGCACTGCGGCGGAGGCCCCATGCGGATTTATTAAGTATTCCTCCGGATCTCTCCGCAAGAATCCAGCGGAGGAAGATCCATCAGGTCGCGCACGAGATGGGTAAGGAGATGCTCGCGGCGGCACGTCAGCGGCGGCAGTCGCTGAGTGCCGAGGAGAGGGTGCAACGGTTGCGGGACGAGTTGAGGCCGATGCTCGGCGACATCTCCCCTACAGGCTCCCCGAGGTCGGAGAGGGTCTGGACCCGGACGCTTGACGGCGTGGTCGTAGAGGCAGTGAGCCTGGAGGTGGAAAACGGAATCCGGGTGCCGCTATTCTTGATGCGCCCGCAAGGGCGTCCGGTTGCACCCGTGGTTGTGGCGTTGGCACAGAGCGGCAAGGAGCGGTTTCTGGCAAACCGATCGAGGGAACTGGAACAGTTGCTGCGCGCTGGGGTTGCAGTGTGCCTCCCCGACGTTAGGGGTACGGGCGAGACAGCGTCGAGTTCGGAACTCGATGATCCTGACACGCAGCCGGCGATTCGGGAGTTTGACCTCGCGCGCAGTCTGCTCGGGTCCCGGCTAAAGGATTTGCGGACGGTGCTCGTGTATTTGCGCAACCGGCCTGATATAGACGCGAAGAGGATTGCCGTATGGGGAGATTCGTTTGCACCCTCCAATCCGAAAAACTTGTGGCTGGACGAGATAGAGTTTGAGGCAGGCCCCCAGATACAGCACTGGGCGGACCCACTCGGGGCGCATCTGGCGCTGCTGGCGGCTCTATACGAGAACGATGTGCGGGCAGTGGCGGCGCGCGGTGGGCTTGTTGGCTATCTGACCGTGCTCGACGAACCCTACACGTATGTCCCGATGGACGTGATCGTTTGGCGCCTGCTCAAGAGCGCGGACATCGCCGATATCACCGGGGCGCTAGCTCCCCGTCCGGTAGTGCTCGCCGGCCTTGTGAACGGGAGGAACATCCTCACAGACGCGACGGATCTCGACCGGGTTTTGGAGCCTGCGAAGCGCGCCTATGAGTCAGCAGGCGCGGCGAACCGGCTGACGCTTAGTGCCGAATCGGAGAATATGGCGGCTTGGTTGATTGCAGCAACGAAGTAGCGTCAGGATACGGTGCTACCATACCTTCCTTCCGTGACGTGCTGTCTCCGTCCTGGCTGGGCCATACAGCCCGCCCCTCCATTCGGTACACTCTTTAGGTTCCAGGGGGGTCGATGTTTTCCAAGATCGTTCGCAGGTCACACATGTACCTCGCGCTGTTCCTCACGCCATGGATACTGATGTACGCGCTCAGCACCATGGCGATGAACCACCGCGAATTCTTTAAGCAGTTCTACGGCGAGCAGCCGGTGGCGTGGGAGAAGGAGCGCGAGCTGACCTATCCCGGCACGTTCCCCGAGGATGCAAAGCCGAACGATGTGGCCCGGCAGATTCTGGTGAGCCTCAGCATGGACGGGGCGCACAATGCGAACCGCTCGAAGGACGGCGCCCGCCTCACCATCGTTCGCCACGACCCGATCACGCCCCGGCGCATCACTTACACACCCGCGGATAGCCGGCTCGTCATCGAGAGCCAGGTTTTCCGCACGCCAGCGTTTCTCGAACGCATGCACCGCCGTCGCGGCTATCAGTCGGGCTACGCTCTGGACGACACCTGGGCGTTCTCGGTCGACCTCGTGATCGTCGCCATGATTTTCTGGGTGGCCTCCGGCCTCTGGATGTGGTGGGAAATGAAAGTGACCCGCCGTCTTGGCTTCGCGTTCGCCGCGTCGGGCGTGGCGATCTTCGCCCTGTTTCTGTCAACCATCTGAGAGGAAACCGGCCATGACCTTTCACCTTCTTACCCGTCGCATTCATCTCTACCTCGGCTTGTCACTCCTGCCGTGGTTTTTTCTCTACGGCGTAAGTTCGATCCCGTTCAGCCACGCCCCCTATTTCCAGAAGCTCCATGACGACGGCGCCCCGCAGTGGACGGTCCGCTTCGAAAAGCCATATGAGATCCAGGTACCGAAAGAGGGCGACATGCGCGCGACCGGCGCGCGTATCCTCGCGGACAACGGGCTCAAAGGCAGTTTCGGAACCTACCGGCCGAATGAAAAGATGCTGGAGACGTATCTGTTCACCTTCTGGACGGCGACCAGGGTGCGGTACTTCACCGAGGAAAAGCGGTTGCTCGTCGAGGACCGGCGCTCCCGCTGGGATCAGGTCCTCACCGGCATGCATGCCCGTGGCGGCTTCGAGCAGGATTCGATTTTGAGCGATGCCTGGGGGATCTTCGTCGACGTCGTTTGCCTTGGCATGATCCTGTGGATCGCCAGCGGCATTTACATGTGGTGGCACATCGGTTCCACCCGCGCCTGGGGCTGGCTCGCCCTCGGCGGTGGGTTGGCCGCCTTCGCCGTCTTCCTGGCGGCGCTGTAGGGCTGCCCGAAAAGCAGAGCCGCTTCGGTTAGCTCGTGTTATACTTATCCATAACAGAGTGAGGAGATTCCATGGCAAGCGTCACGCTACGCAACCTCGGCGGATCGGTTGTAATGGCCGTTCCCAAGAAGATCCTGGGCCTGGTGCACCTGGATGCTGGCTCGACGGTCGACCTGAGCGTGGAAAACGGCCGCCTGATCGTCGATCCAAGACCGAGACCAAGGTATACGCTGGCCGAACTTCTGTCCCGTTCCCGGCCGGCCGACCTTCGCCCCAGGCGGGCGGATAAGGCGTGGTTGCGCGGCGGCCCCGTTGGGAGAGAAATGATTTGAAGCGGGGCATACCGGACCGGGGAGATATCTTCCACATCGATCTCGACCCGGTTAAGGGCCGGGAGCAGCAAGGCAAGAGGTTTGTGCTCGTTCTCACCCCAGCCGTCTTCAATCGGTTTGGCCTTATGTTGGTGTGCCCTGTCACTCAGGGCGGCATGTTCGCCAGGGAACACGGCTTCGCCGTCTCACTGAGTGGCGCGGGCTCTCGCACCCAGGGAGTCGCGCTTTGCCACCAGGTCCGCACCCTCGACTACAAGGAGCGCAGCGCCACTTGGGTCGAATCCCTGCCGGCGGACATCGTGGAGGAAGTCCTGGCCCGCGTCCGGACCTTGCTCGACTGAAGTGGCGCTGGGGATATCGAGGGTCAAGTTTTCCGCGCGCCAGCGTTCCTCCTTGCGGCGTCACAAGTGGAATACCCGTTTCAACAGGCCGACATACTGCGAGCCAGTAGTAATGATGATCAATGCGAAGTAGCCAATTGCAAGTGCGCCTCCACCCGCAAATTGTCCCCATCGCCTAAGCTCCGGCCGCGTTCGGAGAAATCCGGCGAGGCAAGCGACTATAAGTAGGAAATGACCCGCGGCCGCGACCACGGCGATCAACAGGTCGGGTCTGTGAAGTTCGCCTGTTCGAAGTAGCATCGAAATCTGCTGCAGTCCGGCTTTGATGAACGTTGTAACGAACAGGTTGATGTAATTCCAGAATGCGGCGATGATGCACCCCGCACCGAATCCCCACGCGCTCTGCATCCGCGTCAGCACGATCACCGCAACGTAGATCAGAGCCTGAAGAACATGCAGCACCCGGATTCTTGGATCAAACACGGCTGATAGGAACAGAGCAAAGATGAAGAATCCCGCTCCGGCCAAAATCGACGCGTTAACCCAACGAGGATTTTCCCCAG
This sequence comes from Bryobacterales bacterium, assembly GCA_016880505.1. Taxonomy (GTDB): domain Bacteria; phylum Acidobacteriota; class Terriglobia; order Bryobacterales; family Bryobacteraceae; genus JAEHDI01. The sequence continues at coordinate 5,684 of JAEHDI010000463.1, forward strand.
ACTTGGGCATCACCCAGAGTAACGATCTCGCAACTCATCGAGTTCCAGGATTTTCGGGCGGCGCTGTCAGGGATTCCAGGCGCAGTCGTGGCACAAGCTTCAGCCGGTGGTCGTCGCTGCGGCCCGCTCTGCCGGAGTAGTTCGGCCACCTCCGTGCTTGTGTTGCGGCGGGTCGAGTCTACGGAAATTCAAGGGCGCGCACAACGCCCTGACTGGGCCCTCCGGGTTTCGGTTCGTATTCGATCCGAATCTGCTTGCCGCCCTGCCGCCCACAACTGAACTCGACGGCCGCGCCGCTGCCGCTTCGAATCTGGACGCGTTCAGGGTCCGTCACGTCGAATGCCAAAGGGCGTCCCCCTGCCAACACTCGGAGGCGCGCGGTTTTGCCCAGGCACTCCACAGCTTCCAGAGTGCCATCCACAACAGGCCAGTCCGAGGTCACCGCCGCAGTCTCGGCTGTCTTCTTTTCCGATTCCGGCTGCATGGGCGCCCGCTCCAAACGAGGACGACCTTCGCTCCCGAATACCGGTTCGCTTACCGTCGCCCGTTCGAGTGCGCTTCGCGCCGGTGCGGTCGGACGATCCTCCACCAATGCGGCAACTAACTGCTGCACGGATGCACGTTCCTCTTGTGTTTTCGCGTACTTCAGGCCGCTCTCAGCTGCGGTCCGTGCTTGCATCTTCTCGCCCAGCCGATAGTGAGCATACGCTGCAGCAAAAAAGAACCGGTAGGCTTCGTCGGGTCTGACAGTCTTCGTTGCACGGAACTCGGTCAAAGCTTCACCGTAACTCCCGTCTTGCACCAGCAGGAAGCCCAGATTCAGGTGCGTCAGCCGGTCGGTCGGATTCAGTCCGGCTGCGCGCTGGAGAACTGTTATTGCTTCGGTCCGGTGGCCGCGTTCAGCAAGTAACATACCGTAGTCGAAATGCATCTTCGCGTTCGAGCTGCCCAGTTCGGTGGCCAGTCGGAAATGGTCGATAGCTTGGTCGACCTTTCCGTTACGCCAGCTTAGCTGGGCGAGGCCGTGTTGGGCCTCCCAGCTCTTCGGAAATTGGGAGGCAAGTTCCTCAAAGGCTTCCTGGGCCTGGGCGACTTTGCCTTTCTGGCCCGCCAGAATGTCGGCTAAGGCCAAGCCGACTTCGAGAGCAGTGGCTGGCTGCACATCCGGCTGCTCTGTCTTCTTAGGCAGCTTTACCTCATGTAGCGATGCACTGAACCACCTGCCACGAATGTACGAGTCTAGGTCCGCTTGGACCTCGCTGAGAGACTTGTTGTATATCTTTCGGAATGCATCGCGGGTGGTGGTGCCGGCGCCCAGTTCTCCGAGAAAGGCGGAGTAGCCCGCGCGATATTGTGCTTGGAGGGAGAGCATGTGTGCCAGAGCCCAGCTCTCCGCATAGAAGACGCCCGCGCGAGCCTTCTCGTTGTACAGTGGCGAGTCCCGTCCAGCAGTGGTGAGCTCTTCGAGCGGGATCCATTTCTCCCTCATCAGCACAAAACGGTGAACGTCAAGCGGGATCCCGACTGCGATTTTCGAGCCCACTGGCTGCATGTTGGAATACAACTCTGCCAGTCCTTCATTAAGCCAAAGTGCCAGGTCGCCTCCGGCATATTTTGTCAGCAGGTGCGTGTACTCGTGCACTGTCACCGGCGAAACACCCTGGCCGGCCGTTCCCATCACAATGTAGTCGCAAGCCGCACCGGCCAGGTAGTAGGCGGCAGCGACCTCGCTCGGCTGGTACGGGCGGAATTCCTTCTCGGATCGGAATACAATAATCCGCACAGGCTGGCGGACTGTAATGCTGGCTCTGGTTCCTGCGGCTTGTACGAAAAAGCTACGAACCTCCTCAAAACGGCGGATGGTATTACGGCCGGCGCGCTCGCCGGCGGTAGTCAGTAACTCGAAATTCTCCGATGCAATCTTTACCCATGAGGGCTCGCCGGCAGCACGCATCGAGTGCTCTGGTAAGAACAACCACCACGCAGCAGCCGCTATCACTCTGCTCCGCACGTTGCAGAGTCTATCATGCCCAGCCAGTAGCACGGGCTTCTGCCTGTGCCAGCCCAAGGCGGCCACCTACGCCCGGGCCGCCCGCCGTTGTGTGAGCCGGTAGCTTCGCTCGCGCCAGTGGATGATGCGTCCGAACGCGGATGAGAGAAGCGAGCCCAGCCACACCCAGGTCGTAAGCGGCGGCAGCCAGGTGTGTACCCAACCGTAACGCCGGAACCAGCCCTCGTATCCCTTGAGCACGGACCGCGCCAGCGCCGCCCGCCGCGCCCCTTTCCACATCCCCAGTCCCCACAGAATGACCAACGCCCCTGCCGCGGCGAGTTGGCCGCGAGCCATTTCTATGAGACAGGCCGCCGCTGCCCCGCAGTATACAAGGTGCGAAATCAGCGCCATCCACCAGAGCGCGGGTCGATGGAACCGCGTCAACAGCATTTGGCGCCGAGTCCATTCGCAAAATTCCCGGCCGCCCGTGCCGCCGGTGTCGGCCACGATCGCGCCTGGAGCGAAGCGAATCTCGAGTCCGGCTTTGAGAACGGCGTCGCTCAGTCGATAGTCGTCGCTCACCGCGTCCTTCCAGAAATCGGCGACACGCGTCCGGACGAAGACCTCGCGGCGGATCGCCATCGCACCACCCCACGCGAACCTCAGCGGCCCGGGACCGAATCGGCCGGCAATCACCGCGTTCCATACGCTGCGCAGGATCGCCCACAGTCCGCCCCGCTCCGGCACGTGCCAGCGATAGCCGGTCGCAGCGCCGGTGTGCTCATCTTGCAGCACTTCCACCAGCGAGCGCAGCCACAAGCGCCCCGGCCGGCCATCCGAATCGGCGAATGCGAAGATCGCGGACGTCGGCCGGGCGGCCTTCACCGCCGCCAGCAGGTTCCTGATCTTCTCGCTGCCTCCGCCGCCACGGCCCCGCGCGAGTACGACGCGTGCGTGTTCTGGAACCACGCCTCTCGGAATGTCCTCGACCAGGTTCGCAACGACGATCAGCTCGTAGTCGGGATAGTCGAGAGAGGCGAGCGCCGCAAGGTTTTGCTCCAATCCCTCTTCGGGGCCCTTCACCGGGACGATTACAGTCGCCCTCGGGAGCCGCGTCTGGCGTCCCAGGGCGGCGAGGTGTGCTGAGTAATACCGCGCCCGGCTCCTCTCGCCGCGCATCGAAAAAACCGCCAGAAGGAGTCCCGCAACGATCAGAGCCCAGAGCATTGGAACAAGGATAACAAGAGACGCCGGCGCGGTTGCGCGTCGGGCGGCACTCCAGGTGGCACAATAGAGGATCAATGGTCCGTCTCCGCCGGCACAAAGTGGGCTACGTTGTATTGCTCGCGGTGGCTTTTGTGCTCGCGATGATTGCGGGGTATACCGCCCTTGGCCGGCAGATCGATGCCGATGCCTACGACTGGATGTTCCGCTTGCGGCCGCAGCCGCCGCCCGCCACCGAATCCGCCCTGCTTGCGATCGACGATGCTTCGCTGAATCAACTGGGCGGTATCCGCAAGATACGGGCGATGCTCGCCGAGGGCCTGGAGCGGATCTCGCTCGTTTCGCCGAAGGTTGTCGCCATCGACCTGACACTGGTCGAGGCCGGCGAACCTGAAGACGACCGGCGCCTGGAAGCGGCCATGCGAAAGACGCCGGGCCTTGTTCTCGCGGCGGAGATGCTGCCCGGCGGCGGGGGCTGGCAGGAGCCCTGGGAGGCCTTCCGCCGCACAGCCGCCGCCGTCGGTCACGTCCACGCAGCTCCCGACGAACTCGACGGGATCAATCGGGAGATTCCCCTCGAAAAGATCTCCGGCCGGACCCGCCACTGGGCTCTCTCGCTCGAAGCGTACCGGCTGAGCCGCGGCGGACTCCGCATCGTCGAGTCGCCGGGCGAAATGAGAGTCGGCGATATGGTCATCCCCGCGGCGCGCGAGGATTCCCGCTCGATCTTCATTCGCTATCTCCCTTCCGGACCGGACGGCGTCCCCGGCATCCCCCGCGTCTCCGTGAGAGACCTGCTCCGGGATTCCTCCGCTGCCGAACGCCTCCGCGGACGCGCGGTATTTGTCGGCGTCACCGCGCAGTCGGCGGCGCGCGACCGGTTGATGACACCGGTAGCGTCACTCCTGCCGATGCCGGGTGTCGAAATCCATGCCCACGCATTTGAGACCCTCCGCACAGGCCGGTTTCTGACCTCCGCGCCGAATCTCTCTGTCGTGCTGGCCTGTGCTCTGCTGGTCGCCGCTGCCGGGGCGATGTTCGCTTTCGTCTCCGGCTGGCCGGCATACGTTCTCGGCGCGGCGCTGCTGTTGGCGGCCCACGCGGCCCCTTTTATCATGTTCGGCGCTGACACCGTTTTCCCGTTCACCGCACCGGTCTCGGCGGCCTGGCTCTCAGTCGTTGGCGCGGCAAGCTATCAGCACTTCGTCGTGCGGCGCCGCCTGGTGAAAACCGAGGCCGAGCGCGCACGCTATCAGCAGGCGGTCCACTTCGTCACTCACGAGATGCGGACGCCACTCACCGCTATTCAGGGATCGAGCGAGCTGATGAGCCGCTACAATCTCAGCGACGACAAGCGTAAGCAGATCGCCGGGCTGATTCACTCCGAATCGCGCCGCCTCGCGAAGATGGTCGAGACGTTCCTCAACGTCGAGCGTCTCTCCGCGGGGCAGATGGAGTTGCGCAGAGAGCCGTTCTCCGCGCCGGAGATCGTCGCCGCCTGCGCCGAAAGGGCCCGGCCCCTCGCCGAAAAGAAACAGATCCGCCTCCAGGTCGGCGAGGTCGTGGACCAAACGCTCGTTGGCGACCGCGAACTCATGGAGTACGCCGTCTATAATCTGATCAATAACGCGATCAAGTACTCTCCCTCCGAGACGGAGGTGACAGTGACGGGTCACCGGCAAAGCGGACTGTTCCGCCTCACCGTCAGGGACGAGGGCATCGGCATGGACGAAAACGAGATCAAGAACCTCTTTCAGAAGTTCTATCGCACACGCAGGGCGATCGCTTCTGGAGAGTCCGGAACCGGTATCGGTCTTTCAATCGTGGAGCAGATTGTCACGCACCACGGCGGCCGTATCGAGGTGGAGAGCGAGCCCGGAAAAGGCTCGCGCTTTACGCTGGTGCTGCCGGCGACAGTCACCGCGGGAACTGGTGGGAGGGAAGTGTGAGCGATACCACGAACGCCGCCCGGCTGCTCGTCGTGGAGGACGACGCCGGAGTGCGCACTACGGTGGTGACCTTCCTGGAGCTCGAAGGCTACCAGGTCGACGCCGTGTCCTCCACGCGCGAGGCCATCCGGCACCTGAACGAGACCGCCTACCCGATCGTCATCTCGGATATCTACCTCGACGAAAAAACCGGCCTCGACGTTCTCGACGCGGCCCGGGCGAAAGACCCAACTTGCGCCGTCATCCTCATGACCGCCCGCGGCACGATGGAGACCGTGATGGCCGCCACACGCGGAGGGGCCTTCGACTACATCGCCAAGCCATTTGAGCTCGACGTCCTGCTGACGACGGTCAGACGCGCGGAAGCCAGCCGCGCCGGCGTCGTCGACGAGGACGAGTCGGAAATCGACGACCTACCCGAATCCGAGATGATCGGCAGCTCCGCGCAGATGGTGGCCATCTACAAGATCGTCTCGCGCGTCGCGCCGACGGATGCGACCGTGCTGATCGAAGGCGAGACCGGCACAGGCAAGGAACTCATCGCCCGGATGATCCATTCCAACAGCCCCCGCGTTCCACAGCCATTCGTGGCGGTGGACTGCGCTTCGGTCGCCCCGGCTCTCCTTGAAAGCGAGTTGTTTGGCGCCATGCGCGGAGCCTACACGGGTGCGGATCGCGACCGCATGGGCGTCTTCGAGGCCGCCAACCACGGGACTGTTTTCCTGGACGAAATCGGCGACATTGAATTGAACTTCCAGTTGAAGATGCTGCGGTTCCTTCAGGAGCGGGAGATCCGGCCGCTTGGCTCACCTCGCTCCCGTCCGGTGGACGTCCGCGTGATCGCCGCGACGAACCGCGACCTGCAGACGATGGTCGACGAGGGCAAGTTCCGCGAGGACCTTTGGTTCCGCGTCAACGTCGTCCGCATCCGCGTTCCGCCGCTCCGCGAGCGTCGGGGTGACGTGCCGCTGCTCGCGCATTTCTTCGTTCGGAAATACAACGCTCGCTACAGTCAGAATGCACGGCTCACGGATTCGGCGCTGCGCGCGATGGACGACTATGTCTGGCCGGGCAACGTGCGGCAGATCCAGCACATGATGGAGCGCCTCACGATCCTCGCGCCGGACGGCCGCATCGATCAGAAAGCCATCCAAGAGGCAATCCGGGCCACTGAACCGCACGAGCACGGTGGCGAGACCCTGGCCGACGCGGAAATGGACCAGATCCGCCGGGTTCTGTCCGCTACCGGCGGCAACAAGAGCAGGGCCGCACGGATCCTCGGAATCGAACGTAAAACGCTCTATCGGAAGCTCGAACGGGTCGGCGAATAGCCCCCAGGCGGCGCAAAAGGTGTCATTCGTGCACGTTTTGGCGTCATTTTTGTACCAGAATGTGACTTTTTTTGGTGCTTTTCCGCCCGTCTCGGTCTACAATCTGGGTAGCCAGGTCTCATACATCGATACTTCCGAGCGGGAGGACCGAGACCATGTTTGATAGCCTTGACGACCAGATAAAACACGACGCGGAACAGGAAACGACCCGGGGCCAGCGTTGGCTCCTGGTCTTGACGGTGGTCGTAGTCTCGTTGCTCGTCTTCGGAGGCCTGTATTTTGGCGTCCGAATGCTCGAGTAACTCTTTTTTCAGAGCCGGGACGCTCCCGGCTGAGGCGGCTCGTCAGATGCGAGACGGGCCATGACGGACTTGACGAGGGCGGGATATTCGGCGTTCGGATTGTAGACGGCTAGTTTTTCGTCTAAGTCCTTATTTTTGTATATCCTAGAGCTAGCGAGCCGTTGAGCGACGAGGTGGATGCCTGCCTGGATGGAGGTGAAGTGTGCCTTCCCGTTGTCCCAGCCGAAGATATTGTTGTTGGTGAACTCCTTCCCCCCTCCGGATTCGATCACGGAAATGCTCGGAAGCAGGCGCCAGTCCAGCCCGTAGTGGTCGGCAGCCAGCAGGAAATCCTTGGCCAGATGGTCAATCGGGGATCCGCGGTCCTCGAAAAACCGTTCTAGAATCAACAACCTAGGGTCATAATCGTAGGTCGGCGGCTGAAAGTGCTGGCCAGGACTGAGCGTGACATTGGTCGCGAGCAAGCCCGCAACCATCACGGCAGTACGCGACAGCGTGGTTTTCAAGCAGATCACCTTCCTTTTCAAAGACTTAGGTAGGATTGATGAACGGCGGCCCAGAGCCACCCAAGACACCAGATATTAGGCCAGAATGAGGCCCAAACCTATCGACATGGGGGCAGTATAGCACAGCTCGGTTAAGAGCCGCTGGGCACAAAAAAGCCCCGGCGTGAGGCCGGGGCGGCAGGAGTGAATGTGAACTGACTGTGAGACTTGGGGCAGCCGTGTCAGCGGCTGATAGGTTTCTTCTGTTCCTCGCCGGCCGAGACGGCTACCGCGGCGCCGGCCCCGGCGCCCGCAATGACGACTCCGGCGATGATGGCCTTGGTCGAGCGGCTCATCGCGGCGTTACCACCGGTTTTCCGGGCGGCCGTGGCGCAGGAACCGTGCAGACGGCGAACCTTGGCGGCCTGCATGACTTCGCCAGCGCCGCGCGCCGGTTGGACGCCCTTGAGACCGGTTCCGGTGAGCTCCACCTGAAAGCCGGCGTGGTCATTGAGGTTCGGCCCGCGCACCTCCAGCGTGACATTCGCGAGGCGGTCGGTGAGGAGGAAGCGCCCGTCTGCCTTGACGAGGCAGCCCGTGACAGTGAACGGAGCCACGGCGCCGGCGGCCTGGGGCTCGAATTCCAGAGAGGTCCCGGGCGCAAGGCTGGCGAGCAAGACGCCTTCGGCCGTCGTGACGCGCACAGGAGCGGAGGAAGCGGCCACCAGGACGCGATTGGCGCCGCTCAAAGCGACGTACGCGTTTCTCTCGGGTTGGATCTGAAGGCTGCGCGCCTCGATCCGGAACCCTGCACCGTTTTCGACCTGACTCTCGCCTTCTTCAAGGATCATGTGGCTCCGATACACCTTGCCGCGTGAGGCCGAGCCGAGTTGCATCCGGACACCGCCGGCAAGCGAAACGGCCGAGGGAACTCCGGCGGTTTCAATGAGCGCCCCGTCAACCACTGTCGAGTTGCCGGCGACGGTAGCGCGGTCAATTTGGAAGCTGCCTTTCGCCGTCGCCAAACCGATCGCGGCGGACGAAGCCAGCCCCGTCGTCAGGCTTCCGGCCACTAGCAGCAGAATCAAAGATTGAAGCGTGAAACGAACCACGAGAATTCCTCCTAGACTGTGGCGCGCCAGACGGTGCGTCTGAGCACGTGTAAGTGATCGGCGGGACCCCGGAAAACTGAAGGGGCTAGGGCCAATTTTGTGATAGATTAGGCACAGCCATGTACCCCCGCCCAGACGGGGAGCGGGGCCGGTTTCGCCTCTCCCTTCCGAGGGTCGTCTCGATCCCTCTGATTCTCTTGCTGTTAATCGCCTCTCTCGCGCTCGCGTGGCAGGCGGTCCGGCTCGCGTGGGCGGATGTCCTGTATCGAAGGGCTACTCCCGAGCCGGTGGCGCGCGCCCTGAAAATGGATCCCGGCAACGCCCGGTATCACGCCCGGATGGCGGACGCCGATGCATCGCGGGCGGAGGAACATCTCCGCGCGGCCGTTGCCCTGAACCCGTACGATTCGGACTCGCGGATCGAACTGGGTCTGCGCGCCGAGGTGGCCGGCGACCTCAGCACGGCCGAACAGTACTTGAGTGACGCTGCGCGTTTGGACCACACCTACGAGCCCCGCTGGACGATGGCCAACTTCTACTTCCGCCGCGGTGATAGGAACCAGTTCTGGACGTGGGCGCGGCGGGCGGCTGAAATGGCCTACCACGATCAGTCCGCTCTGTTTGACCTTTGCTGGAGGATCTCGGACGATCCGGAGGAAATCGCCGGCAAGCTTCTTCCCGACCGGCCGCGCATCACGGCGCAGTATCTCGGCTACCTGCTCGAGAGGAACCGCCTGGAC